>JAGCZN010000088.1 GCA_017959995.1 Clostridia bacterium | reverse complement strand
TTTCTTCATCGTTAAAAAAAGGCTCCAAATCTGTTGCTTTCGCAATTACCTCAACGCAATCTGAAGTAATACCCCTAACAATCAAAATTGTTTTTATTTTTCTATTATGAGTTGAGGAATAATCGCCGCTTGGCATTAAATAAATGTAATCATTGCCATTATCGCATTTATATAAATTGATTATTTCATGTCCCAGATTTGTTTCATTCGCCAAATATGTACTTTTAGGAAATATCCTGTTTATACATATTTCCTCTTTTGCTTGTTCATCCTTTGCCATTTTTATTCTCCTTGTGGAATTTTTATTATTTTATTATTTTTGAAAATTCATTGTATAAGTTCACGATCTTTTTATTTCAAGAATACCATCAGCGCAAAATAATCGCCTTGCCAATTCATTAAAAAATAAATTTTTAATTACTATTTTATTGCGTTAGATTTCAGTTCAAATATATGATATTGAAATCTTCATAAACTTCCTTGTTTATCTATCAAGCGTATTAAATACATAAATTTATAATTATCGTATCACAGAAATCTAGTATTTTTTACCATTACGGGAGTATAACCTCGTAAACGTCGGAACAATCAAGTATTTCTTTCGGAAGATCGTATAAAGTTGATTTTGAACAATCTATGACGCATAAAAACACGTTATTAAGCGTACTGATTTCGCCGTCAGGACCCGAATATTCTCTTTTGCATATAAAATCTTTTACGATATTTTCGTGAATTCTCAATATCGGTTGTATCATACTGTAATATACAACCGCGTTTTGCGCATTGAAAAATTTTTTTGAAACAGGTAAAACGTATCGCTCGGGTACGCTCGGCGTAAGTATACCGTCGTCACTTTCATCGTATAACAATCCCGGTTGTAAATCATCTTCTCTGTAAATCACGTTCTCGTTTTTTTCGAGCCAATGATAAACGGGATTTTTATATCTAATATCTTCCGCTTCATCGCACAATATAACGTTCTTTATACACTTATCTCCTTCGAGGCGTTTTTCAAGATAACCGTCAAGCACTTTTTCTATTTCATTTACGGTAATTTCCATAAATCTCAAACTCCTTTTTTATTTATTATAACATTATTTTTAACGAAAAACAAACATATGCCTTGAATAATATTATATACCCCCGTATTTGTCAAGTGCTTTACGTCATAAATTCGCAGGAATATCGCTTTTTGATGCACCTGACGTGTTTATAAAACGATACAACGTCAGCGCTTATAATACCGCTTAACGTATTTAAGATAATTTACGTCGTTCACATGGCATACGGCTTTTGGAAAACACACTACGCATTTTTTACCGGTGCGTATATATTCTTTTATATATTCGAAGATCTTCTCGTCTCCGTATTTTACAAGAAAAATCGCAATATCGGAACGCCCGGCGAGATATTTGAAAAGAAGTTGATCACGTTCCCTGTTCCCGTTGAACGACCGGATATCCGCCTTTAGGGGATTCCAACCGCCGATATTCAACTTTACGCTTTCACCGGTATAAGCCACGTTAACTTTTCCGTACCCGTTATCCGCCATCATCTTTTGCGGAAAAACGAACCTGTCGGTATCCCCGACGAGAAACGTATGCCCCGCGTTGAACCATAACGTAAGAAAGTTTTTTGCTTCAACGGCAAGTTCGTTTATTCCGTAAGAGGCGTAAACCAGAACGGACTTTTTGTATTTTTCGGAAGAAATTTTACCGCAAACGTCTTTATCGTCAAATTCATAGTGCGGCACCTCGCCGAAATACGGTATTTCATCCAATCGACGTTCGTAATTCCTAAAAAAAGTTTGCTCACGATTTACGTATCCGCATCGTTTGCAAGCCAGCGTCAACCGGCTACGCATTTCTCCGCAACTTCTTATCCATACAATAGCCGGTTCGTATTCGTGCTTATGGTCAGCTCTTTTCTTTCCCGTATTTTCACTCTTTTTTTTATACGGCGCTTCCTCTTTCTCCTTGCCGAAAAACTTTTTTTCTTTCGGCCTGTCGTCGGAACGTTCGTCGAACCAGCGGTCGTTCAGTTTTTTATAAAATCCTTTTTCATCCATCTTTACACCCACCCATTCGTATCGTTAAATCGGTTTTGTTGCCTTTACGCGGAATTTACGCCGCAACGATGGAAAATCTTTTCTTTATGCCGTCGATTTCTTTGTTCAGAAAAGTCTTTTTTTCTACGAGAACGTGCGCGAGCGTATCGAGAAAAGCCCTGTTTTCGATAAGTATCTTTTTTGCAACGGAATAATATTTCCCCATTTCGGCAGAAATATTAACGTCTCTTCTCGCGCGTAAGTCATTAGAAGAACTACGACTTTCAAAGCAATCAAACCCCGTTGAACAATAGTTGTCCACAAAACGCTCCACAATGTCAAACGCCCTGTGCAGATCGTTGTTCGCCCCGGTATCCACTTCGCCGTAAACGATTTCCGTAGCCGCTTTACCGCCGAGAAGAGAGAGCACGCGGTTTTCCATGTATTTTTTGTGCAGAAAATATTTTTCATTCTGTTGATAATATGAGGTCACCCCGCCCGTTCTTCCGGAATGCGACAAGACGGAAACTATACTTACGCTGCCCGGTTCGAGTACTTCCGCAATTACGGCATGCCCCGCCTCGTGATAGGCTATAGCGAGAAGATCGTTCTCGTCAACCACGGTGAGATTTTCAGGCGCGTCAAAGATCACGCGCATGGCGGCGCGGAGAATATCGTCAAGTTCTATTACGCTTTTATTATCGTAACCGGCGTAAACGCCCGCCTCGTTGATTACCGTTTCGAGTTCGGCGCAGGATACGCCGTATAAAATTCTCGCTATTTCGTCAGACGCGATATCCGCTACGAATTTCTTCTGAGAAAGATAATACCCTATTATTTTTGCGGCGTCCTCGCCTTTGGGCGCTTCAACTTCTATAGATTTATCGAATCTTCCGGCGCGGAGCAAAGATTTCGGTAAGTTGTCAAGATCGTTCGCCGTGGCGAGAGCGAATACTTCCGCACCCTTACAATCGTCAATACAGGACTGGACCGTGATGAATTCTTCGGCGTTGCGATGATGTTCGTCCTCGTTGGCGAACTTATCCATATCGTCCAAAAACACTATGGAAGGGGCGTTCTCTTTCGCTTCCTCGAATATTTTTTTGATCTCTTTTACGAAATCGCCGTCCGGTTTATCTTTACGGCAAGTGAAAACAGGCCTGCCGCTTTCCGCTATAAGGCATTTAGCCATAAGCGTTTTTCCGAGCCCCGGATCGCCGTGGATAAGCAAACCTCTCGGAGTATTAACGCCGAGTTTGCGGTACTTTTCCGAATTTACCATAATGTCGCAAATTCTTTCAAGTTCGATTTTAATGTTTTTGTAGCCGATGATTTTGTCAAATTCTTTCATAATATACCTCGATAAAAAATTTTTGAAAATAGTGGTCGGTTGATACGCGTTTATTGTAACATATCGGGTATGCAAAAATTGACTAAAATAAAAGCCGAAAACAAAAAAAATTTTTCATGTACCGTTTTCGGGACACAAAAAAAGAAACGCCTTCAAAAAAGAAAACGTTCCTATAATATAGAAATACTTTGATACTAAGGTTGCTGATTATACTTTTCGGATGCGGCCGCGAGATTGTTTTTGATTTTTTCCCTGAGCGATTGCGGCTTTATTATCTCCACGGAATTGAGATACTGCATCGCCCAATATTCCATAGCGTTTTCACTTGCCGTAACCCCCACGTAATAATCGACGCCGTACTTCGCAACGCTCACGTCCTTACCGAACCAATCGATCACGTCGTCTATAACGTTCTCTTTTACGATCATTTCCACTCGCTTGGGTTTATCGGCAAACATATACGGCATATAGGAAGAAAACATTTTATAATCTATTCCGTTTTCGTACCCCTCCAAGGAATTTAACGGCGTAACAGTATCATCGGTTAAATTGAGATTTCTTATCCTGTCCATTCTGTAAAAGACGATATTTTTCCATTTTTCGTTATATCCCATAAGATAATATTTCTGATTATGTACTATCATCTGATATGGACTTAAAACGTTAAGAGATGTACGCTGCAATTTTTTATCCGTTCCGTATTTATAATATTCAAAACGAATCTGCCTGCCGTTGCCGATAGCTTCATCAATCTGTTCAATATTATAGAAAAGCGTTTTGTTATCGGTCTTATTCCATTCGTTTACCGAATATTTATACGCCACGCGGCTGTTGAAATATTTGTTGGAAAGCCCCGCTATTTTTTCGATAAGATCCGCCGAATGTTTTTCTGAAATATAGTTGCTTGACAATACGCAATCTATAAGAAGATGCAGTTCGCTGTCTTCGAATTTGCGGCTTAAAAGATACGAACCCTTTTTCGTCGTTTCTGTCTCATAGCCTATTTCATTCAGTATCGCTATATTTCGCCCCACTGCTTTCCGCTCTATTTTGACGCCGTAATCCCTGTCTAAAATATCTATTATATCGCCGTGTGTCAATGGATGATCAACGTCTGATTCTGCCTTTAAAATACGTAAAATAGCCAACAGAGATATTTTCTTCGTTTCGGAAATTTCCATTTCTTTTTCTCCCGTTCACGGTCGTTATAGCAAATAAATCGATAGCACGATTTTTTTATTGTAACATATCTTTTTGAAATACTCAACAAAAATATGATCCCTTACAAATCCGAAAATACGCGTAAATATACATATCCGCATTCTTGTGCGAAATTGGCGTCTTATTCACGCATTAACGTAATATTCCCCCAAGTCGTCCAATCGGACACATCCGAGTTTGTTCCCAAATACAACGCCGCAATCTATTGCAATATGATTGTTTTTTTTATAGATATCGGTAACTTAATGTTTTTGATGCGTAATCCATATTATACTCCTTAACCATTAAAAAAATTGGCGGTCAAATTGCGGTAACGCGAACAAGTTCCTGCCATATTTTAACCATAGCGTAAGTATCGAGTTCGCAGTATTTAAGCAGGTTTTTACGCGCTTGCGCAGCTTCTTCGGCGGGCATATCTTTTATTTTAGGAAAAATATCCATAGCCTCTCCGCCGTTATGTACTTCCTCAAGATTGTGATAATCCAAAGAAGGATCATTTGGAAACATAGCCGGCAAAACGCTCTTTATCGAAAACGATCCGCCCATCGCCTTATTGTAATAATATCCTTTTCTGAACGGTACAATAAGGTCCTTTATATTCCTTTCGATCTTTTTAAGATCTTTTGAAAGGTCGGAAAACGTCTCGGCAAGTTCTTTTATCCTCGAACACTCGAAATTTTTGTTATAGGCGAGAATACAAACGTCGGTCGGAATATCTTCTATGAGCCTCTCCGCAAGCCGTCTTCTCGGATCTTCGCCCGATTCCGCTAGGAATTCCTTATGATGTAATTCTCCGCTTTCTTTTTCAATATAATGTAAAGAGTATTGAAACGTTATCTGCTGAAACGGCCTTGTCCCCTGAAACACGGGAATTACGGGCTGTATCGTCTCAAAATCGAGAAAGTACAAAGGATATGTTAACGTACCGAGAAAATCTTTTATACCGTTTTTATCTACGTAATTACCCTTGTCATGAAGATAAAAATCGACCTGCCTTGCCCTGGTTGGGTTATCGCACGCCTTCGTTCCCTCTACGTCTTCGTATGAAATCATTCCCTTTTTATAGTACTCTATTTTCTTATCGAAATCAAGTCTATATAAATCAAATACGGAAGGCGTCGGAATGTGTCTTGCGCAATATTTCCAAAACGAACAGACATACGGAGTATTACACCTAACGGATATATCTATTTTAGGTTCTTCGTCGTTTTTCAACAGTAATTCGGCATTGTTCAAATTATCTTCTATATAATACAACTCTTTTTCAACAAGGTCAAATACGTCGGTTATTTCAAATAAGCCGTTTATATCGAGATCGCCGTTTAATACGTATTTGTTATTCACGTTTACAAGATAGGTTTTTATAATTTTAATGCCGCAATGCGTAAGTACGTATTTCTGATACGCTATATCCGCCATATAAACGGCGTTATTATGCGTTGAACTTTTCACTTCGTAAACGGAATATCCGTCGCCTTCTTTACGGAGAATATCTACCGCGCAATAAAGCCCGTTAAAATTGAAAGAAGCCTCACATATATTGACCTCTCCGACGTTCATATATTCGCGTGTACGTTCTATCATTTCATTCAAGTCTAATTTCCCGTCCGTATATGAAGTTACGTCAACGTATTTCCCGAAAATATTTTTTGCGAGATCCCCCACCTTTTGTCCCGATTCCATACGGGAAACAACGGAAGAATCGATCACCCGTTCTTCTGGTTTATATTTCTGCAACCAGGCAATTTTCGGACATTGCCACAACCCGCAATATTTTGATTTACTGAAAAACATGATAATTTCCGTCTTCTTTATTCGTTATTGCTCTATTTTATATAAGCACGACTAGTAATAGTATATCATAATAAATCAGATTATTCAATTAAAACCTACATCTGCACGAGTAAAAATACTGTTAACCGATAATTTTATAAACCTTATGATATTGGATATACTGTAAGGTCATAATGTTTTGATAAATATTTCTTAAATTCAAAGAGCGTAAGGCGACACCTTGTATTATAATGAAATCAAAGTGTTGGAGAAAACTACAATAACCGATAGGGAGTCTTAGACGACACCTTGTATAGTTAACAAGGGCTTTACGCAGTACAATCTGTTACCTATATCCTCTTTGCCCGCCGTCCAGAGTATGGCACGATAAAGAAGTTTTGCGTTCTCCGCAGAGTATTCTCCGCTGTCTACCTTTCATCGATTCATCGTCTCAGACAATGTTGCACGAAGATTTTTGCAGAAGCCTTACAATCAAATAATTTTAATGTCTTTTTTTCTTGCTTTATTATAAAATTTATAATATAATTTTATAAATGGGAAAGGATAAATAAAATGGCAAGAGTAAAAGATGTAGCAAAAATCGCAAAGGTTTCTCCTTCAACTGTATCAAGATTTGTTCGCTCTCCAGAAGTAGTGACGGAAGCGAAGCGCAAGCGCATAGAGGCGGCAATCGCCCAAGTCGGCTATGTGAGGAACCTGAATGCAAGCTCACTGAAAAGCAACTCGTCAAATCTTGTCGGAATAATTCTGCCAGCGGAACAAAACTTGTTTTTTTCGTCGCTTGTCAACAGGCTGAACAAAACTTTGTTCCCCGAAAAAAAACTTATAGTTTTCTACGCGGAAGATTTTAACGAGGTAAAAAACAACGTTTCTACCCTGTTGTCTTTGCGGGTATCCGCCATTTTGTTCATTCCCGAGAAAAAATCCAACACGATAAGCACGCTTACGCTTTCAAATAACTGCTATCCGCTTCAACTTTTCGTGGATAACTTCCCCACCTTCGATTCTATACTGATAGACGACAGAAACGGAGCCTATCTCGCCGCAAAGAAACTAATGGAATGCGGACACAAAAAAACGTTGCTTATCGACGGTGACAACGACGTTTTTCAACTGCGTAAATACGGATACAGAACCGCAATAGAAGAATTCGGAGAAATATTCGACGAAAGATCGGTCCTTTCCTTAAAGTCCATGGAAAACTGCGAGGCGATAATGTCCGAACGCATAAAGGAGTATAAGCCTACCGCCGTGATATGCGTTACCGAACTGCTCGCGCAAAGATTGTGTTTTGTGTTTCAGAAGGAAAACATTTCCATTCCGGACGATATTTCGCTTATAGTTTATGATGATTCCGCCTGGGCCGAACTATGCGGCTACACGGCGGTGAGCCAGCCGCTCGAAACCGTTGTAGAAAACATAAACGCGCTTATCAAAATGAATTCCGGCAATTACGCCCTGCCGTCCTCGCCTATCAAAATTAAACTGCAGCCTTTCCTCACGGAGAGGAGATCGATAAAAAATTTGAATTAAAACTCCGTTAAAAGGTAAATATGAATTACGAAAAATATGAAAAATTGAAAAAGACAAAATACACGGGTGTTTCTGCTCGAATTTTCGCCGAACTTGATTACGCTATACAGGTAGCGCGATTTGAGGCCGAAAATTTTTTTACGTTGATTGACAACGTTGTCGAATATCTCGACAAAACGGAATATATAACCGCCTCTGACGTAAAAAAATGTGAAGACATCCTCTCCCCTATGCGTGCCGCTGCCAAAAAGAAAACCGTTCTGTGTGTGGCGCACGCGCACATAGACATCAACTGGCTTTGGGGCTATAACGAAACGGTGAATATTACCCTTTCTACATTAGAGACGATGGTAAAACTTATGGAAAGGTATCCGGGCTTTACTTTCGCGCAGAGTTCCGCTATAGTTTACGGAATAGTTTCGAAGTACCGCCCCGCCCTTCTCGAAAAAATAAAAAAGTTTATAAAGGAAGGAAGGTTCGAGGTTTCCGCATCAACCTTTGTTGAGGCAGATAAAAACATACCTGATGGAAATTCGCTTATCCTTCAGACAAAATACGCAAAAAAATATCTCTCCCGCCTGCTCGATATAGCAGAGGACGATCTCTGTATAGACTTCGAGCCGGACACCTTCGGTCACTCCGCCTTTGTGCCGGAAATACTTTCAAACTGCGGCGTAAAATACTATTATCATTGTAGGGGAAACGATATGCCTCCCCTCTATAAATGGCGCGCGCCGAGCGGAAAGATTGTAACGGTTTACCGCGAACCCCTGTGGTATAACGGACAAATAACGCGCGGTAGTTTTGAACACGTGCCCGATTTCTGCAATAAGTATAATATAAATAAAATGTTGTTTGTGTACGGTGTGGGCGATCACGGTGGCGGTGCTACGACGAGAGATATCGAACTCATTGAAGAACTTTCGTCATATCCAATCATGGCAAATGTGAAGTTCGGAACATACAGGGAATTTTTCGACTACATCTCCGAACTCGATCTGCCCGTTACAGAAGGCGAGCAAACGGAGATTTTCAGCGGTTGCTACACCTCTCAGTCAGAGATAAAAAAGCAGAATGCTATAACGCAAACCGCCTATTTCACGCAAGAAACACTTTGTTCGTTCGACAATATACGAACAGACTACGATAATTCGCACGCGACGGAATGCCTGCTTGCAAACCAGTTTCACGATGTGGTTACAGGTTCCAGCGTTACGGAATCCTTTAACTTCGCTATGGGAAGGTACCAGGAAGCGCAGGCGGAACTCGGCGCCTATACCGCAGAGGCTCTTTCAAACATTACTTCGGAGATAGATACCGAAAAGTTATATAAGAATTTCAAAGCTGAAAAGGGCGAAACGGCGTTCGGCGCGGGCGTAGGTTTCGGTACGCAGCAAGTGAATTTCTCAAACCATATAGCCTATGGCAACGAGAGGGCTTACACGGTGTTCAATCAACTGAATTTCGCGAGGACCGTAAACGTGAAACTGCCACTCTGGGATTATTACGGCGATATAAAAAGATTGAAAGTGTTCGATTCATACGGGAA
Organism: Clostridia bacterium; assembly: GCA_017959995.1. Lineage (GTDB taxonomy): Bacteria > Bacillota > Clostridia > Christensenellales > Borkfalkiaceae > RGIG3732. The sequence continues at coordinate 5,217 of JAGCZN010000088.1, read as the reverse complement.
AGAGGTGGCTTTTGCTGTTAGGAATGCGGAACCGACGTTTTATTGGTACCACAATTTCAACGAATTTGAAATCACGGCGAAACTTCCCCCGCTGTCGTACAAATCGTTCGTTATTCGGGAGACACCGCACGACGGTCCGAAGGAATTCAGCTACCCGCCACTCTATCAGCGCACCGAGAGCGCGGAGAGCGATTTCGTTCTCGAAAACGAAAACCTTCGCGTCGTATTTGACAGAACGAATTTTACCCTCAAATCGTTGTTCAATAAAACAAATAATACTGAAATATTGCGCGCACCGGCTTTCTTCTCCTTCGACACGGAGGATACTTCCTTACAAATGACTGCCTGGTACGTCGGAAGAATCAAAAACAGAGAACCGCTTATCCGCAACGTGAAACTTATACCCGGTTCGGAGGTTAATAATCTCGTTTCAGATCAAATAGGCTTCGAGATAAAATACGGAAGGGAATCAAAAATGCAGGTTTTCGTCTGCCTAAACAAGGGGACGAAAGGTCTCGATATTTTTGTAAATACAGATTTCTTTGAAAAGGGCGACGTGGCGCAAGGTATCCCCTCGCTTTCTTTCAACGTTCCCGTGACAGAATTCGACGAATACGTATGCGACGTACCGCTCGGCACAGTCCGCCGCAAGCAAACGAATAAGGACGTACCCTGCTCTTCCTTCGCCGCGGCGAGCGGAATAATACTTATTTCAAACGGCAAGCACGGTTTCAGGCTGAACGACGATACTATCTCCCTGAGGCTTTTACGCGCTTCCTGCGATCCGCACCCGTACCCCGAATACGGTAACCACGTTTTCGATTTCGGTTTGTATCTCTCGGAAGATACCGACACAAAACTTTTGCAGGCTTCCCAAAATTATCGCGTAAAGCCCCTTGCGGTTTCGCTTGAACTTCACGGCGGATCAAGAGCCGCCGACGAAACGTTGGGTAATATTTCCGACAACGCCGTTTGCGTTTCCGTAAACAAGGAAGAAACTTTACTTTTCAATGCCGAAAGCGAGCCGATAACCACGGATGTATTCGGTAAAAACGTAGTTCTCGCCCCGTATGAACTTAAGCGCGTAAAACGTTAACCCCTCTAAAACGCATAAAAAGGGCCTCGTTTATACGAGGCCCTTTTTGTGTTTCAATTTGTTTTATGCGTCGAAGCCCATGCGGCGGACTATCGTCCTGTATTGAACGCTTCCACCTGGAGCGAAGGTTTCAATCGCTATTATAACTCCCTCTTTATCGAGTATTTCTGTCGTCGGAACAAAGTTTATGAACGCATCGCCCGACACGCCGCCGGAAATATGAATTATACCGGAGTTCGCGTCCTGCGAGGCTGTAGCCGCAGAGTCAGTAAATACGTTGAATTTCATCACGTAAGGAATATACTCCGTACCTTCCTCGTTTAGATAATACGCCACTACTCTTACATAGATTTCGTCGCACACATCAGTGTTGTTTGCCTGCGCGGTGCGTATCCATACGCGATATTCGTTCGCGGCGGCAGGGGTGTTCACTTTATAGTAAAGTGCGTTCTGAACGCCCGCCGTGCCGTTGCCGCCTATGTTGCATATCATATTCACAAGACTAGTATCACTGAGGTCGTTGAGGGTTGTACCATCCTTCGCGTAAAGGTGAATCTTTGCGTCAGTATTCGTATTACTGATGTTATCGGCAGTGCTTTTACCCGACCAAGTGAAGTCAAGTGACGCGGGATACCCGCCAATCGTACCGAGATTGCCCATCTCCTTGAGTTCGTCGAGAGTAAGTCCGTAAAGCGAAGTTGCATTGACGGTAACGGGTACGTCTTTATACAGTTCGCCGCAGGTCACGCGAACGTACGTCTTGCCGGGGGTAACACCAGTAACTACGCCCGTTTCGGAAACGGTGGCGATATCCTCCGACAGAGAACGATAGGTAAAGCCTGCCTCGCAGGAAACTTCATCAGTTATCGTTATCTCTGCGGTAGTTCCGTTCGATACCGTAAGCTCTGTGGGAACGTCGAACGACGTTTCGGGAACGGGTTTTACGGTCACGTTCACTTTGAGTTCGACGGAAGGAACGTTCGTATTCGTTACGGTGATCGTACACGTCTTCTCTTCATCTACGGTTTCCGCCGTTATTTCGCCCGTTTCCGATACGGTAGCAACCTCGGTGTTATCGGAAACGTAAACCATTGTTCCTCTCGTCGCGGCGCCCTGCTTGGAAACTTCTATCTGTGCGGTATTGCCGGAGAACAATTCGACTTGAGCGGCACTTGTCAACGCTATGTTGGGTTCGTAGTCAAGCATAAAGCCGAGGCGTTTGATACCGAAACGGTCGGGCATAGAAGTATCAACGCCCATAAATTCTACGGAGAGTATAACTTCCTTACCTACTAGGTCGTAGGAACCGGTCTTTACTTGATACACGAACATATTGTCCGCAGGGGCGTTCGCTATGTGACCGTTAATGGTATCGTCAACGTCTTCATAGGATATCCAGCCGCTTTCGTCCTGTTCGAGCGCGCCCGTATCCGCGGCAACGAGTGGATATTCTTCGTATTCGGTATAATCCGCGTTAAACGCGTAAGCGACTATGCGGAATGAACCTTTACCCGACGCAGGTGACGCGGGCGAGTCGTTCTTCGACGCCCAACCCCAAAGCCTGAAAGCGACTGCGAGAGGAGAAACCACCGTCTTGTAATAAACCGCACAATGCGCAGCGTCCTGCGGGAGATTGTTTCCATTCATTGCAGACATAATGACTACGAATTCGCCGTTATCTACGGACGCATAATTCTTGTTCGCAACGGCAGTTCTCGCTACGGCAGCGGTGTTTTCGGAAGTCCTATCGAAATCCACCTTACCTGCGGTAGATGCGTATGTGCCACCGTGCCACGCATAGTTGGAAAGGTCGCCGCCGGCGCCTATGGGCGAAATACCTATTCCGTCGGTACCGCCGGAGATCGCCGCTAAGTCTTTGAGTTTCGCGAAGGATACGTTGTTGAGTTTATACGGGTCGTTTACGGTAACGGATACTTGCTTCCGTAAATCCCCCGCCCTTACGAGAATTGTGGTTTCACCTTCGTCAATAGCCGTTACCAGACCACTTTCCGATACCGTTGCAACCGAGGGATCGTAAGAGGAATAGGTAAAATCGGCAGAAGAAAGAGAAACGACATCTTTGAGCGAGATCTGTTCGGTCCCGCCAACATTCAAGGTTATGGCGGCGTTCGCTATATCGAACGAAGGACTGTCCATCGTCTTTTCGCAACTTGCAAACGACAATGTGAGAATTACCGCCAAAATCAAGATGAAAAGTTTTTTCTTCATTTTTAATCTCCTTTATCTTTTTATTTTTTAATACGAATATCGCCGAAGGTTGCGTTGCCCTGTACCATAAGGCCGACAATTCCGGTGGAAAAGTCGTACATACGGGCATTCAGCGCGTATTCGTTATTTACGTAACAGACGCATATGGTTCCGTCTATGATTACGGAAACTTTATACTTTGTATCGGGTTTCAGGTCTATTGGCCGTTCCACGCATATTGCGTTCATTGAATATTGCGGAAAGTTCGGGAAAAGTTCGAATACCATCCGCTTTTTCTCGGGTTCGAAAAAGTACCCGTAAGTTGCGTCGTTTTCCTTATCCGCATTGATAAGAACGCCCACTCGGTGCGTTCCCTCCTTGAAGGAAAATTCGAGGTCGAAACGATAAACGCCTTCATTCTTCTCCTTCGCGTAGAGACATTCAGCGACATCACCCGACCATACGGTGAAGTGGTGTTCATAAATTTTTCCACCGTTATCCATAAATAAAACGTCACTTTCTTCCTTGAAAGCCTCGTTCACGGCGGACGGCATTCCGCAACAGAGCGTACCGTCTTTGCGCTGAAATACCTCATGAACGACGAGCGAACCGCCCCATTGCCACAAACCTCTGTCAACATTACCTTCCTTCGTGGGGTTCCAACCGAGAATATAGCGGCGCTCTCCGTCGGTAACGGTCTTTGCCGCGTAAAACGCCCTGCCGTCAAACTTGTCATCAGCGGGTTGGATCCACGGGCCATTTTCGCTTTCGGACATAACGTACCTCGTCACGTGGTAGTGGGAAAACTCCGAATATACGTGGTAGTACCATTTGCCTATCTTGAAAAAGTCCGGACATTCGTGCGCGTAATAAAGGCGGGGTTGCCAAAAGGGCTCCGCGAGCTTCCACTTTCGGTTATCTTCGGATACGAGAAGAGCAGTAGTTCCCCGCCGCCTTGTTTCAGCCGCTTTTTTTCGGGTAGAAAGGAGCATTTTATAAATTTTCTCCTTTTCGTCATACCACACGAAGGGATCACGCCAATCGCGAAATTCGTATTCATCAGTGAGATTGCAGAAGGTGTCTTCGGGTATCTTCGTCCACTCTTCAAGGTCATCACTCACGGCATGCATCACGGCCTGAAGGTAATTGCCTTCGTCTATATGCGTGTTGTGCCCTGTGTACCATATGTGATATTTACCGTTTCTATCTTTAAGTACAGAACCGGTAAAGACGTACATATCGTATTCTTCGCGACTGCCCCGTGAGAGCATTTCTCCATGGTCCTCGAAATTGACGAAATCTTCGGTAGTTACTTTGAACCAGGGCGTTCCCTCGCCATGCGCCGATGGATCTCTGTAATCGAGCAGATAAAATATATGGAATTTGCCGTTTTCATAAAAGGGTATTGCGTCGGCGAACCATGCGTTTTCAGGTTTATAAAAAATATGTCGCATAAATTACCTGTAAAGCCTTATTAATCGTTATCTTTATCGTTTTTGTAAGCTATAGAGTAAATTTCTTCCTCTATCCATCTCTCGCTCGTGGATTCCACGTTAAAAAGACATCTCCTGAACATCAAGGACACCTTCATATGGCTTCCGGCGGACTTGTTACCTATCTGATCCTGCATTACTACAAAGGTCACTTCCTTTCCGGCATAGACGGAAACGTCTATATTATAGAACATATCCGTAGTGTTGCTCATAACTATCCAGCCGCCCGTACAATCCGTCACGGTGAAATCTTCATCCACCGCTACGATTTTGAATTTTGCGAGATCATCCGGCAGCGGGTGCGCCCTAAACACGTACTGCATTTCGGTGGCATTTTCGGGAATTTTCATCTTGCAATACACCATCGCGTTGGCATCGCCGCCGTTTTCGTTTCCGTCGTCATCATAAACGACGAACCCA
>JAGCZN010000087.1 GCA_017959995.1 Clostridia bacterium | reverse complement strand
GTTGAGTATAAGATCCGCCCTTACGGCAAGTTCGAGAGTTGATTTGAACGCCTCGATAATATGGTGTGGAATATTGCGAACGAATCCTACCGTATCTATAAGCAGGGCCTGCGTATCGGCAAGTTGAAATTTTCTTACCGTCGGATCAAGCGTTGCGAATAACTGATCCTTTACGAATGCGTCAGCGTCGGTAAGCGCGTTGAGAAGAGTGGATTTACCCGTATTGGTATAGCCTACGAGAGCTACGGTGGGGCAGGAATTCTTTTCGCGGCGGCGCATCTGAATATCTCTTCTCGTTTCAAGTTCTTTCAGTTTGTTTTCAAGCGAATTTATTCTCGCTCTGATATGTCTTCTATCGGTTTCAAGCTTCGTTTCACCCGGTCCTCGCGTACCTATACCTCCGCCGAGACGCGACAGCGCTTCGCCTTTTCCTTTAAGGCGCGGATAAATATATTTGAGTTGGGCAAGTTCAACCTGTAATTTCCCTTCGTTGCTCTTTGCGTTAAGCGCGAAAATATCGAGTATAAGCGTCGTACGGTCAACTACTTTTACTCCGCCGAGCGCAGAAGATATATTAAGCGTCTGAGAAGGGGAGAGTTCACCGTCGAATACCACGAGGTTTACAGGCGTGTCTTTCACCGCTTCGCGTATTTCGGCAAGTTTTCCGCTTCCTATAAAAGTGGCGGGAATTATTTCTCTTACGCTATACGAAGCGCAGCCGTAAACTTCAGCTCCGGCGCTTGATACGAGTTCTTTTATCTCCGCAGTTTTATCGGCTTCATCGTCGTATTGAAAAAGCGGTTCAATAACGTATGCAATTTCGTATATTTCGTTTTCAGGCATATTCAATCGGTACTTCTCAACTTAATTACTTTAGCGGATTTTCTCCGATTATCCTCGGAAATTGCCGCATAGTGGCGTTTGGTTGTGTTTACGTCCTTATGACCGAGCGTATCGGCAACCTGATATATATCGCCCGTTTCCCTGTAAAGATTCGTTCCGAAAGTGCTTCTCAATTTATGCGGGGTGATGTGCTTTAACGGAGTTACGATAGACGCATACTTTTTTACTATGTTTTCAACCGCCCTGACGCTTATTCTCTTGTTCCGGAGGGAAAGAAACAACGCTTTTTCTTCTTTGGGTATCCTGTTGCTTGATTCGCGCTGCCTTACGTACGCGTAAAGAGAATCGGCTACTTCTTCAGGAAAATAAAGTATGGTTCTGTTGCCGCCTTTTCGCGTAACGATAAACGCATTGGAAGAAAAGTCCACGTCGTCAACGTTAAGGCCTACGAGTTCGCTTATTCGTATGCCCGTGCCGAGAAAGAGAGATAGGAGGGCAACGTCGCGCAGGTTGGTGTTTTGGTGATAGATTTTCATGTGGCCGCTCATATTGTCGCCGCGTTCCGCCTCGTTCAGAATATCAACCACCTCGTTCACTTCAAGACGTATTATTTCCTTATCGTGAATTTTGGGAAGAGTAACTTTAGAAGCGGGGTTGGATTCAAGCAGACCTTTATTATAAAAATATTTATAGTACGACCTGACTGACGCGAGTTTTCTCTTTTTTGCCTGCTCGTCGCAGGTACTGCGTTTACCGTTTATCTCGTAATCGCTAAGGTATAAAAGATAACGTTCGAAAATGAACGCGTCAACGCTTTCAAGTTGTTCTAAAGTTATCTCTACGACAGGCGTATTCTTAAATATTTTTTCCGATAAATATTGATAAAATACACGAAGATCGTACGCGTAATTCAAACGGGTGAGGGCGGACGTTCTGCTCTCAACCCCCACGAAATAATCAAACGCGTAAGGGGGAAGATCTTTAAGAATTTCCTCGGTTTTTCTGTTGTTTATCCTGTTTCTTTCAGCGTAATAATCTCTTGCCAAAATTTATCTCCTTTTTTTAATTATAAAGCACAAAGACCGGACTTGTCAATGAGAATTTCAAATTCATTTGTTTAACCGCCGCTACTTACGTTATTGCGCCCTGATTATTTCAGATAAAACTTTGCCCAACAAGTTGAAACAATCGCAAAATTAATGCCGATGTATTCTGTAAAAAAATTACGCGAAAAGGCTTGACAAATAAATCGTGCGTGTTATATACTTCATGTATGTATATTACTGTTTTTAAGCTTCGGATTTTATATAAAGATAAGCTTTTCAAAGCGATTTGTAGTTTATCTGATATTTCTGAGATAGAAAATTTTGTATTTTCTGATATGGCCGAAGCTCGCCGTGTTTCTCAGCTTTTATCTGATCATGGCATTGTTACAACTGTTATTTCTCGAAAAGAGGATATTTGAATTTTTTCATCTGTATTTTTTGAACTATGCGCAAAACGCAGGTTTTACGCATAGATTATATCATAATAAGGATAATATGTAAAGCAAAATCGGTACTTTCTAAAAAAATTATTTATAAAAGTATTTTAACGCAAAGGAATTTGCGTACTTATTATATCACGCGTAAATTACGATAAACGATTGACAACGCTATATTTTTTTGATAAAATAAATTTGAAATCAAGTAATTCGTACGCGTTTTGAGCGTATAAAAAAACGGTTAAGTTTTATGGCTAACGATAATTCAATCAGCAGCGATCTTATTCGCGGTCATATAGATACGATCATTTTAAGATCGCTTTACGACGGCGATAAAAACGGAAACGAGATCTGCCTTGATATCGACGACAAAAGCGGCGGTCAGTATGAAATCAAACAGCCGACGCTTTACAGTGCCTTAAAACGTCTTGAAACTTCCGGTTTCGTTAAATCGTACTGGGCAAGCGGTGACGTTGGCAGAAGGCGCTATTATAAACTTACCGACGATGGAAAACAAATTTGCGAGGATAACTTTAATTCCTGGATACATTCGCGCAATATTATAGACAAACTTATTTCCGACGGTAAAAATTTAGGCTATCCCGAATACGTTCGCCGCGAAAACAAAAGCGAATATACGGATACGGAAGAAGAATTCACTTCCGATGAAGTTCAGCCTAAATTCGACGTTTCCGATTACGAAAATTATACGTTTACCCCCCCTTCCGACGTTTCGGATGAAGATGAAAAATCCGTTGAAAATACTGAAAGTTTCTTTGATTCTTTGAATTTTGAACCGACGGAAGACGAGCCCGTTCTAAAATATTCAGACGACAGCGATTACGAATCGAAAGTTATAGCAAAGAAAAACGAACGGAATCTCAACGATTTTCTGTCAAGCGACGCGGATGAGTTCAGCGTAACGCAACTTTCGCTTATCGAAGAAAGCGAAACTGCGGATAACGTGGAAGAAACCGCGGAAGAAAACGACGTTTTAAGTGAAAAAACTTCCGTCGGATTAAATGAAAATATAAATACGACAAAAAAAACTGCCGGATACGTTGACGACGAAGACGACTACCTTGAATACGAACGTTACAACGCGCCGGAAAAAATGTATTCGGATATTCTGTCTTCCCTGTACCCCTCTCCGGTAAAAGAAATTTACCGCGAGCAAACCGTGAATTACGTTGACGAAACGGAGGAAGAAGACGTTTCACCCGCCCGCGTTTTTTCACCTGAAGAGCACGAAGTAAAAACTTCGGCAATAACCGTTGACACGCAGAGATCCGAACCCGAAAGGCAACCCGAAGAAAAAAAAGAAGCGGTAAAAGAAAACAAAAGCACGTCTGAAATAGATTATTCGGATATAATAAACGTTGCCAACGAACATGGTTTCAGAGTAAAAACCGCCGACAGAACGAACCACGCCGACCGTGGCAGCCTTTACATAAATAAGCTGATCTCTCTTGCAAGCACCGTTTTGTACGTTATACTAATTCTCGAACTCGCTTTGGTTTGTATGCCGTTAAACGACGTTTTGAATTTCGGCACGAGCGTTTATTTGATCGGGTTTGCGGTTTTATTCGTATTCCCGCTGATAACGTATATTATAATGCTTTTTATGCCGAATAAAACGGTTGACAGGCTTCCCACGATGAAATATTCGATAACAACGTCTATCGTGGTAGTGCTGAATTTATTCCTTTTGACGTTTGCCGTAACGCTTATAATGCAGGTGGATCTTAACGATGCCAAAAACCTGCTTAAATATATAATAATACCGTTCGTTATTTATCTGAACATTCCGCTATACTATATTATCAAATATTCGTTGGTTTCAGGAAAAGTTTTTTTCGTAAATAAATAAAAAAGTCCGCCCCGGATGAAAGGCGGATTTTTTTGTTACTTATTTTTAGGTTTATCGGGTTTGACGGGAAATCTGCCGCGCGGCTTCCTTACGCCTATTTCGGGTTTTGACGGATTGTTGCGGCGGGGCTTTACCGCCATATCGGGATCGATTTCACTGTCATTGCGATCCGAATCGTCGTCGGGCCGATCGACGGAAGACGAATCTTCCGTTTGTATCAATACGGTTCCGGCGTTCCCGCCGAATATTTTCGTTGCGGCAACGCTTTCGGCGCCGAGTTTATTGGAATACAAAAACAAAAGCGTGGCAAAAGCAATTATAACCGCAACGAGTAATACGGAAACTTTTTTGATTTTCATAGCATATTACCTCCTTACGTTTAATATGTAAAGAGGTTTATGCATTACAGAAGTTTAAGGTATTCCACTTCTTTTTCCGTAAGCGCGCGACATTGGCCCCTGTCAAGTCCGCGGAGAGTGAGATCCCCTATTTTTATCCGTTTCAGAAATACTACGTTTTTACCTATCGCTTCGAACATTTTACGGACCTGTCTGTTCCTGCCTTCCGTTATGGTAACGGAAACTTTCGTATATTCTTTACCCGTTTCGGTAACGCGAACGTTGCATTTACCGGTTTTTTTACCGTCTATTTCAACTCCGATACGAAGCTTATCAAGCTCTGACTCGACAACTTTCCCTTCGATTTTTGCCGTATACGTTTTCGGTATCTCGTTTTTCGGATGAGTGAGCCTGAACGCAAGATCTCCGTCGTTGGTAAAAATAAGCAGTCCTTCGGTCGCGTAATCGAGCCTTCCCACGGGGAAAACCCTGCCCGCCCTTTTAGGAAGAAGTTCCATTACGGTTTGTCTGCCCTTATCGTCGCTTACGGTACATACGTAACCTTTAGGCTTATTCATTATGTAATACTCGCGTTTCACCTCGTGAAGGATGCGCTTCCCGTTAACGGTAACTACGTCGCCGTCGTTGTACAAATCGTTGATCATACCGATATTGATAACGGTATAGACTTTCTTGAACAGCCCGTTCTTGAATCCTCTCTTGGGGAGTCTGC
>JAGCZN010000009.1 GCA_017959995.1 Clostridia bacterium | reverse complement strand
CGGGAAGAAAAGTTATGAAAGCAGGAGAAAGATTCGGAAGATACGTTAAAGGGCAGGAAGTTGACCGATTGCCCGTTATAGAATGGGCTCCGTTCTGGACAAAAACGCTGGAAAGGTGGGGATCGGAAGGACTTGATGCAACGGTCCGCGGGCTTGAGGATATTTTGAGGATACAGAGATATTTCGGGCTTGACGGCTGTTTACAGACCTATTTTTCTTGGCGTAGCAATGAAACGCCCGAAGCGAAAAGTTTCGGTGGCGGCATCATTAAAAATGCTTACGATTACGGGCGTATAAAAAAGACGATATTCAAAAATCCTTCCCTTTATTACGGTAAAGAATTTTATGAATGGCTCAATAAGGTCGAAAACAGCGATGGCGATACTATAAATTGGTTTACGGTTGAAGGTTTTTTCTGGGTACCGAGAGAATTATTCGGCGTTCAGAACCATTTTTACAGTTTTTACGATCAACCTGAGTTACTTAACGAAATATGCAGTGATTATGCCGATTGGCTTGAAAAAGTTTTTGAATTTATCGGAAATACTTTCAATTTTGATTTTATGACTTTCGCCGAAGATATGAGTTATAATAACGGCCCTATGATATCGGCGGATATTTTCAACGAATTTCTCGCGCCTTATTATAAAAAAGTTATTCCCGTAATAAAAAAATGCGGGATTCCCGTGGTAATTGATAGCGACGGTGATATTACCGATGCCGTTGATTGGTATCATTCGGTAGGTGCAGACGGAATGTTGCCGCTTGAAAGGCGGGCGGGAGTAGACGTTTCCGTTTATATAAAAAAACACCCGGAAATGTTTTTTATAGGTCATTTTGATAAAACATGTATGAGTTCAGGTGAAAAAGCTATGAGAGATGAATTCGAAAGGATTATGCCCTCCTGGCAAAAAGGTAAAGTTATCCCCTCGGTAGATCATCAGACGCCGCCGGACGTAGATATAAATACTTATAAACTATACGTATCACTGCTCAAGGAATATTCGATGCGTTTGAAACGGTAATCGTAAAGGTTGCTCGTTTTTTTGTAAAAACAAGTCGTTCATAGAAATAAACCTGAATACTAAATAATTTGCAAATGTTTTGTGGAACATACGATAAATACGGATAAAATCAACGTTTTTGTAATTTATAGATAAGATTTAAATCTCTTTGACGCCGCCTTAAAGAATTACTGCGTCTACCGAAAAACGAACGCGCTTAAAAGGTTTTCAAACAAACGAAAAAACGCTGTTTTTGCTTGACAGCGTTTTTTTATAGTGTTATCATATTAAAAGTCGGGTGTTTAACAATGTTAACTAACCGTCGGCGGCGGTTATTAAGGGGAAATATGGAAAGAGAAGAAAAAATAAACAAAATAATAGATTACGGTTACAGGCGGCGCAGGCTGAACGTTTTCGGCTCTCTCGGCTTGCCTCGCCCGATGGAAGTATCGGTACTGAAAACGCTTGAATTTTCCAAGGACGGAAGCATGGGTATTTCAAACATAGCAAAATCGCTCAAACTAACCCTTCCCAACGTTTCCCGCGCGGTAAAACAGATGGAAAAAGAAGGTAAGGTAGAACGGTTCGCCGGCAAAGCGGATCTGCGCAGTACTATTGTAAAAATAACCGATTACGGAAGGGAATACGTTAAAGAGAGCATTGCCGCGTTTACCGATTTCATGTATAAAGCGATAGACAGACTCAGCGAAAAGGACATAGACGCGTACCTGAAAGTGTCGGAAAAACTATATCTTGCGTATAATGAAGAGTTGGAATCGAGAAAGAAAAAGTAAACGGAGAGAAAAGTTTATTATATAAAGCGGAGGTAATATGTTCGGAATTTTTTCAAGACTTAAACTTGCGGATTGGGCTTTAATCTGCGTTTTAGTCGGCTTCGTGGTTTTACAGGTATATTTCGATATACAACTTGCCACGTACACCCAAACCATTTTCGAGGAGATGACGAAGGCCGATTCCACCACCTGGTCCATACTCGGCGTAGGCGGAATAATGCTTCTTTTCGCGCTCGGCAGCATGGTCAGCACCATTGTTATAGGTTTCGTGGCGGCGCACGTTTCGTCGCATCTTTCGTATTGTTTAAGAAACGAACTCTACGCTAAAGTTCAGGGTTTTTCCGCGGCGGAAACGGATAAATTTTCCACGGCGGGGCTTATCACGCGTTCTACCAACGACGTGCAACAGGTTCAGATGGGCGTTATTATGTTTTTGCGGGTTGCGATATCCGCGCCCGTAACCGCCATATGGGCGATAGTCAAAATACGCGCCTCAAGCGTTCCGCTTACGCTTGCCACCGCGGGGTGGATAATTTTAATGGTGGCGGTAATAGGAAGTATCTTCGGCATAGTTTGTCCGAAATTCAAACTTATACAGAAACTTACGGATAAAATGAACGGAGTAACAAGGGAAAATCTTACCGGGCTACGCGTGGTGCGCGCGTATAACGCGGAAGAATACCAGGAAAAGAAGTTCGAGTTCGTAAACGATAAAATAACTTCCACCCACGTTTTTATAACCAGGCTGTTGGGCGTTATGTTGCCGGGGTTGATGCTTGTAATGAACGGCATAACGCTTACCATATATTGGTTCGGCGCTCACCTTATAAACACGGATTCCACGTTTACTTTCGCTCAGCTCGTATCGTTTTCGAATCTCGCCATGCAGGTTCTGGCTGCGTTTATGATGCTTACAATGCTTTTCGTTATGCTGCCGCGCGCGTCCGTTTCCGCAAACCGCATAAACGAAGTTTTAAGCACTTCTTACAGCATTGAAGATAAAGCCCAAACAACCCCGTTAATGCGCGAAAAAGGCGGGGAAATAGAATTTGACCACGTTTATTTCAAGTACCCCGGCGCCGACGGATACGTGCTTGAAGATATAAATTTTACGGTGAAAAAGGGTGAAACGGTTGCGGTTATCGGCGCGACCGGTAGCGGTAAAACCACGCTTGTAAATCTGATCCCGCGCCTGTTCGACGTTACCGGCGGTTCGGTAAAGGTAAACGGTGTGAACGTGAAGGACGCCGCGCAAAGCGAACTTCATTCCGTCGTCGGCTACGTTCCGCAAAAAGGCGTGCTTTTCAGCGGCAGCATTAAAGAAAACATTACTTTCGGCGGAAACCCGAACGACGCCGACATGGCGCTTTCAGCCGAAATCGCCTGCGCCGACGAGTTTATCGCGGAAAAGGAAAACGGTTACGATTCGCTCGTGTCGCAGGGCGGAAAGAACGTATCCGGCGGGCAGAAACAGCGTCTTTCCATAGCCCGCGCGGTCAACGTGAAGCCGCAGATCTTCATTTTCGACGACAGCTTTTCCGCGCTCGACTACAAGACGGATAAAGCCGTGCGTAGCAACCTTAAAAAACACACGGGCGGCTCCACCAAAATAATAGTTGCCCAGCGCATAGGAACCATAAAAGACGCCGACAATATCCTCGTTCTCGACAAGGGCAGAATAGTGGGAAGCGGCAGGCACGAAGAACTTCTGAGGAACTGTGAAATTTACAGAAGTATCGCCCTATCGCAGCTTTCGAAGGAGGAACTCGGATTATGAGCGAAGAGAGAATAAGAACTAATCCACCGCGCCGCGGGCCGGGCAGAGGACCGGGTCCTATAGAAAAACCCGCCGATTTCGGCAAGGCGATGTCAAAACTCATAAAATTCTTAAAACCGTATTATCCCGTGATACTCGTGTCGCTTATGTTTGCGGCGGCCGCCTCGGTGCTCAACATTCTCGCGCCGTCTAAACTTAAAGATCTCACCAATGAGATAATGGTATCGCAATTCGGTATCGGTATAGATATGGGGGCTGTTGCGAAAGCGGGTATAACGCTCATCGCATTTTACGGGGGTAACGCGCTTCTGAATTACGTTCAGTCGTTTATGATGGTGGGCGTTACCCAGGGCACGGGAAAGAGATTCAGAACGAGCATATCCAAAAAGATCAATGCGATACCTTTAGGATATTTTGACGGTAAAGCCTACGGCGATACGCTTTCCCGCGTGACGAACGACGTTGATACCGTGGCGTTTTCGCTCAACCAATCGCTCGCAACGCTTTTACAGTCGGTGATTCTTCTCGTCGGCGTACTTATAGCCATGTTCGTTACGAAATGGCAGATGGCGCTCACGGCAATTCTCACCGTTCCCGTAAGCGCGATACTTATGGTGGTTATAATAAAGCGTTCGCAGCCGTTGTTCGTTGCCCAGCAGAGGTATCTCGGCGAACTGAACGGGCTTATCGAAGAAGATTTTTCCGGCCAGAACATAATAAAGTTATTCAATGCGGGCGAACGCAAAAGGAAGGATTTCAGCGAAGTAAACCGGAAACTTTTCAGCACGAACAGAAAGGCGCAATTCGTATCGGGGCTCATGATGCCGCTGATGACGTTTATATCGAATCTCGGTTACGTGGCGATATGCGTTGTAGGCGCGGTACTGTTCAAAAACGATCCCATGAATATGGCGGGAGTTATCGTATCGTTTTTCGTTTACGTGCGTCTTTTCCAAAACCCCATAAACCAACTCGGTCAGGCGTTTAACCAGCTTCAGTCTACGGCGGCCGCCGCTGAAAGGGTGTTCGAATTTCTTGAGGAGAAGGAACAGGAAGACGAAAGCGAAAAAATTTACGTTCCTGAAAAGGTCCGCGGAGAGGTGGAGTTCAGAGACGTGCGCTTCGGCTACGATCCTGATAAAATAATAATAAACGATTTTTCCGCGAAAATAGCGCCGGGAATGAAGGTTGCCATCGTAGGGCCCACCGGCGCGGGAAAAACCACTATGGTAAATCTTATAATGAGGTTTTACGAAGTGAACGGAGGGGATATTCTTATAGACGGCGTATCCGTAAGCGAAATGAAACGCGAAACGGTAAGGGATATGTTTTCTATGGTTCTTCAGGACACCTGGCTGTTTGAAGGCACCATAAGGGAAAATATAGTTTATTCCAAACGCGGCGTAACGCAGGAAATGCTTGACGAAGCCGTTAAAGCCGCCAATCTCGATTACTTCATAAGCACTTTACCCAACGGATACGAAACGGTTCTCGACGAGGAAAGTAACGTTTCGGGCGGGCAAAAACAGCTTATAACCATCGCCCGCGCAATGATACAGAATTCACCTATGATGATTTTGGACGAGGCCACGTCGAACGTAGATACGCGTACCGAGGAACTCATTCAGGAAGCGATGGACCGTTTGACCAGCGGCAGAACTTCCTTCGTAATAGCGCACAGACTATCCACTATAAGAAACGCCGATCTCATTCTCGTAATGAAGGACGGCAACATAGTGGAACAGGGCAATCACGAACGGCTTATAGCCTTAAACGGCTTTTACGCTTCGCTGTACAACAGCCAGTTCGAACAGATTGACTGACAAAAAAACCCCGTAAACACGCGTTTTACGGGGTTTTTATAACGTTTTGCACGTATTTTTTCCGCGCGAGAACGCCTTTTTGTCCGGCGTAAGCGTCGGTTCCGAGTTTTAGTTTTTTTATTATAATTCCGTTTTGCAGGTATTCGAGTTCCGCGCTGCTTTTTATACGTTTTTTTCCCGGAATTATTGTTTTTTCGTCCTCTTCGCCGCACAGTTCGCCGGTTTCGTCTTCGATAACGTCGTAGCCGGCTTCGCTTTCGTCGATCACGCGGCTTATTCTTTTAACGCTGAAATTCTTTTTCATGCCGTAAATATTAAAAACGATGTTTATTCCGTCGGCATAGCACTCTATAAAAACCGGCCCGCCGGTCCCGTTCAGAAATTTCAGATCGTATCCTCCGTAATAAACAGCCGCGTCAAACGAAGGTTCCACGTAGGAAACCGCAAGAGAATGCGCGTGCCGTTCTATTACGTCAAGTCCGGAAAGAAGCGCGCAGTTAAACAGCGTGGAAGAAACCTGGCACACGCCGCCGCCTATGCCGTCGGTAAATTTTCCCTCGTAAATTACCTTTGCCCTCGTATATCCGCGTTCCTCGTTGCGTTCGCCCACGGTATCGTTGAAAGAAAATATCTCACCGTCGCCAACTATCGTTCCGTTTATGGTTTTAACGGCAAGTTCCACGTTGCGTTTTCTGTTTTCGGCGGAGTTTTCGTAGTTGGTGGAAAAGTCCGCGCGCTTGAAGGTGCAGGCTTCAAGTTTTTTCTTAGTAACCTGCGGAACGAGCGTAACGAAATCCGCTTCAATCTCACAAGTCCCCTTTTTCACGGCGGAATTGATTTTTTCGGCTAAATCTGCAACGTTTACGGCCCTGCCGTTTTGCTCTTTCGTAAACGAAAACTTCCGCTTTGAAAGCGGGGTAAAGGCCACCGCGGCGTCTTTCGGGGGAATTAGCGTATCGTAGTAAATACGTTCCGCCGCCGCTTCCGTGTTTTTCAGATACGGTAGCCCGTCCGCACCGAAATCTATTTCCGGATAAGTAAAAACGTAACGATTTTTCCCCGCCGTCACGGTAAGGGTGAAATCGGGTTGCGGAAGCGTTACCGCCGCGGCCGAAAGCGCCCATACCGAAAGCGCGGCAAGGATTGAAAAAAGTATCTTTGCGTGTTTTTTCGGCATATATAAAATATGTGTAAAATTTCGCGCATAATTCGGGGGGTGCCGTAAAAAACGTTTGCAAAAAACTAATAGTATGATATAATAAATACTCGTAAGGAAAAGAACAGAGGTGCTTATGACGGACGGAAAATTACTGACCGAAAAACTGCTTCGCTATGCGGCGAAATTTTTACACCTTGCCGAAGCGGACGCGGTATATACCCGCAATCTTCTTTTGCGCGAGCTGAAACTGACTTCGCCTTATACCGGTGAAACCGACGTTTCGTACGTGGACGGGTACGACGTTCCCGATGAACTCGTAAACGAACTTTGCGCCTACGCAAGGGAAAATTCCCTTTCTGCGGAAGGTTGTGAAAACCTGTTCGCCGCGCATATTTTAGGGCTGTTGACGCCCCAGCCGTCGGCGGTGAATAACGAGTTTTTCAGGATAAAAGAGATTAGCGGCCCGCAGGCAGCGTGCGATTATCTTTACGAATTGTCGGTAAAAAACGATTACGTACAGAAAACGGCCGTCGGCAAAAACGTCAAGTGGGAGTACGACGACGGTGAAAACGTTCTCGAAATAACCATTAACCTGTCAAAACCCGAAAAGGACAATAAGGAAATAGCCAAACTTCTTACCAAAGCACCCTCGGGCAACAAGTATCCCGCCTGCGCGCTCTGCAAGGAAATCGAAGGTTACGGCGGCACGGTTACGCACCCCGCGAGTAGCAACTTGCGAACGGTTTCGGTTTCGCTCGGCGGCGAACCGTGGTTCGTTCAGTATTCGCCTTACGCTTACTATAACGAGCATTGCATAGCCGTATCAAAAAAGCATTCGCCGATGCGCGTCGATGCGACCACCCCCGTTAAAATTCTCGATTTTATCGATATTTTCCCCAATTATTTCATAGGCAGCAACGCCGCTTTGCCGATAATAGGCGGTTCCATACTCAATCACGAACATTTTCAGGGCGGCGGGCACGTTCTGCCCATGCAGAAAGCCGGCGTTAAAATACCGCTTTACTCTACGGAGTTTCCCGAAGTTTCCGCGGGCATTCTCAATTGGTATAACAGCGCGGTGCGCTTTACCTCTGAAAACAGAAACGCGCTTATCGGCGCGGTAGTTAAAATTATAGAAAACTGGAAAGAGTACACTGACGAATCAGTGGGAATTTACGCGTTTTCAAACGGTAATCCGCATAATTCGCTCTCTCCGATAGCCACTAAAAAAGGCGACGAATACACTATAGACGTAATTTTAAGGAACAATATAACCACCGACGAATATCCGGACGGAGTGTTTCACGCGCACCCGGAATATTTCAACGTAAAAAAAGAAGGGATCGGACTTATCGAGGCGATGGGGCTGTTTATACTTCCCGGCAGGCTGAAAAGACAGACCGCGGAAATAGAAAAATTGCTTACGGGCGAGCGTGTTTACGTCGCCGGAGAGTATGATTCTCCCGAAAACGAGCTTTACGTTCACCGCGATATGATAGCCGCCCTAAAAAAGCGTTATAACGGCGCTTTAAGCAAAACCGCCGCGTCGGAAGCGGTTCGCGGCTACATAAACGACGTATGCGCGAAGATTTTGGAATGCACCGCCGTTTTCAAGCGTAACGAGCAGGGCGAAAAGGCGTTTCTAAGATTTTTAAACGCGTCGGGTTTTGAAAAGACGCCCGAATCGCGTAAAAAAAGATAAAAGGAGATATAAAATGAAAATTTTGGTAACGGGCGGCGCCGGTTATATCGGTAGCCATACTACAGTTGAACTTCTCTCTGCCGGATACGACGTTATCGTCGTGGATAATCTTTCCAACAGCAAACCGGAAGCGGTAAGGAGAATAGAAAAAATATCCGGCAGGAAAGTTCGCTTTTACAAAGAAGATATATGCAACCGCGAGGGGCTTACGAAAGTTTTCAAAGAAAACGAGATAGACGCGGTAATAAATTTTGCCGGCCTTAAAGCGGTGGGCGAGTCGGTGGCAAAACCCGTGGAATACTATTACAACAACGTTACCGGTATGCTCGTACTTCTTGACGTAATGAGGAATAACGGCTGTAAAAACATAGTTTTTTCGTCGTCGGCAACCGTATACGGAAACCCGAAAACCGTTCCCATAAAAGAAGATTTTCCGCTTTCCACAACGAATCCTTACGGAAGCACCAAACTTTTTATAGAGTACATTCTTAAGGACCTTGCCCACGCGGATAAGGAATTCAATATCGCAGTACTTCGTTATTTCAATCCCGTAGGCGCGCACGAAAGCGGACTTATCGGCGAGGATCCGAACGATATCCCCAACAATCTTTGCCCTTATATAACCAAAGTTATAGTGGGAAAACTGCCGTTCGTGCAGGTTTTCGGTAACGATTACGATACGCCGGACGGAACGGGCGTGCGTGATTACATTCACATAAGCGACCTTGCGAGGGGGCACGTTCTCGCTCTTAACAAACTGTGGCGCAAACCGGGATTGTTCACGGTAAATCTCGGAACGGGAAAGGGATATTCTGTTCTTGACGTGATAAAGGCGTTTTCCAAGGCGTGCGGAAGGGAAATTCCGTACAAGATAGTCGGCCGACGTCCCGGCGATATAGCAACGTGTTACGCCGATCCTTCTCTCGCCAAAGAAACTATAGGCTTCGTTGCGGAAAAGAGTCTCGACGATATGTGCGCCGACGCTCTTCACTGGCAGATCATGAATCCCGACGGTTATCCGAACGACTGATTAATTACCGAAATCAAAGGCCCGCCCTTTTGTATTGCGCGAAAAGGCGGGCTTTTATATACCGTATTGTGATAAATTCAGGTCAGATCTCCGTTAAAATCCGAAAAGGGCTTTTACGCATTTCCAAAGGAATACGAACAGGGGATAACAAAAGCCGAATCCGAAAATAAACAGAGCGAGTAAAGCCGCGGAAACCGACGCCGTTATTTCCGCTATTTTTTTAAGTTTATCGTAATATTCGAACAAAAGTATCATCGCGGCTGCAAGTATTCCGCCGGTAAATACTCCCGCCAGGATATATTTAACGTATGGCGAAGAATATTTCAATTCAACGTTATTCGTGCCGTTTTCAAGTTTCACAACTATGTATCCAAGTTCGTTTTTTTCGAGATTTACGGGCTTTTCGTTAATTTTGCAACTATAACCCTTTACGGCAAGATAGTTTACGAAAAGATAATCGCCTTCGGCCGCGTCTACGGTTGCGGTCATTTTACTGCCCTTGAATTTTATTTCCGCGGCTTTTGCTTTTACCGTTTCGGAAAGTTCTTTTACTTTATCGAGAGAAACGGTTATAAGCTGAAAACTTTCGCTCAGCTGCTCTTCCGTAATTTCGCCGGACGTGATTTTAACCGTTATCAGCCCGTAAGGCCGCGTTCTGTAACCGCAGTCCAGCCGGAAATTTTCATCCACGCTTTTTGCCGCGGCGGCTTCGTAAGTGCCGCCGTTGTAATAATTTGCGGTAACGCCTTCGGGAAGGTTTGCCGTAATATAGCAGTTGCCTTCTCTTTTAGCGGTATACTGAAACGTCAATTTATAGTAGTCGTCAATATACTCGATTTTTGTGGGATTCAGGCGGGTTGTCAGCTCTCCGTCGCCGCCTAAATAGCGGTAAAGTCCGTCAAGCGCATCGGCGTAACTTACCCCTTTAACGGAATATTCTCCCGCCGGAATTACGAACGAGGTGGGGAAAGCGCACTTGTTTTCAAACAGGGTGAACGGTCCGTAGGCGTCGATTTTCGTCCAGTTATCCTGCGAAATCGAATTGCCCGTGGAATAGGCGTATTTATATCCGAAAAGACTGTCCGAAAACACGTTTCCGCCGCGTGTTTTAATGGTGTTTATGCCGTTGCCCGTATATCCGAAAAAGTCGGTCGGCGCGAAGTTGAAACCGTCCGTTACGGAAGAAAAAATACTTACCGCCCTGTAGTGCAGGGTAAGGGGGGCGTCCGCGGATACTTTATTGTTGTAATCCTTTATTTTGAACTGTTCTAAGTTGCCCTCGCGTTTTTCTATTTCATCAAGAACCACGCGTATCTGGTCGTAGGTAGCCATCGTGTTTCCGTTACCCGCAACGGTGTGATAAAAACCGAATCCCGCTTGAAGAAGCGATACGGCAAGAAGAACGGCCGCCGCAGCCTTTATAGGCATAAAACGCAGTTTTGCCATAACGAGCGTGGCGCTGACGCATACCGCAAACGCCGCCGCCGTTACGGCTATTATTTCCAATCCGCCCAAAGAATGCGCGAATTTCGATGAAAACGACGCGCCGAAATCCGCCGCTTCGAACATTTTATAAACGGGCGTTCCTTCCGAAAAAGCTTTAATTCCAAACAGCCACGCGTCCTTACCTTTATCCGCTATATTCTGGGCGATAATTACCGCCGCAACGCACAAGGCAAGCAGAACAACGCCGATAATGCACGATATAGGCCACTTATACGCTTTGTTTGCCTTTTCATCCCTGACGTTTTCGATAAGTTTACAGGTGAGATACAGCCCGTAAACCGAGTTCAGAAAACCGAATCTCAGCGAATAACTCATATACGAGCCGGCGTTGAGTATAAGGCAGATTTCGTCGATCAGTACGGGCGCGAATATGATCAACCCGCAAACGAGCAGAAACAGATTGAATTTATCTTTTTTGTTGCAGGTGATAAAATAGAAGATCCCGCAGACGAAGAACACGGTATCGCCGAAAACGTACGAAAGTTTACCGTAAAGGTGCTCGGCGTCGATTCCGCCGTAAATTTTGCCGAATAGGCCGGTGTTCCGTCCGGAGTTCAGATAGGCCATAAAAGCAGGCAGAATTATCGGCATGGCAATACCTACCGATATTACCAGACTCATGCAGATCTTCGTGATTCGTTTTTTTCTTTCTCCCTTTTCGGCGCAAAGCCAAACGTAGGCGCACAGTATAAGGAAAATAATCAGCAGCGAAAAACACGCAATTGAAAAGCACGTGTAGATCATTGCGGAAACGCTTATCGAAAAGGCAAGATATTTACCGGTGTTTATAAAGCGTTTGAACGCGTATAACGCAAGCGGAAGATAAATAAGAAAATCAAGCCAGTTTATATACGTATTCGCAACGTGAAAATATCCGCTTAAGGTGTAAAGAACCGACAGTACGGGTACGGCAAACGGGGAAATTTTAGGAAAAAGTTTTCTTACCGAAAAGGACGCGGCAAGTGAAATACACGTAATTTTGGCGCCGAAAACGAACGGAACCATATATACGGCCATTCCTTTCCCGCCGAGAAGAAAAATAAAAGTGAACGGACTTATAAGGCAATACGCCAGGCTTCCGAAAAGATCCGCTCCGTACGCAACGGAAAACGAGTAAAACAAAGACGATCTTCCCTCGAAAACGTCGAACAGATGTTCTGCGAACGGCGCTATCTGCGCAAGAAGGTCGTAACTGCTCATCATCCGATCGCCGTAAGGGTAAATATCGAGATATATAAGGTAACACGTAAACGCGATAAGCATCGCCAAAGGAGCGGCTAAATAGGCAACTAATTCGCCGATAATACGCGTTTTACGGGGTATTTGTATATTTTCATTAAAATGCTCGCATGAATTTTCCGCGGGATTACCCGCTTGTACGTCGGAAAAATCTTCCGCCGCCCGTTCCGGCAGATTCACATCAGAAATATTATCCGTCACTTTTTCTCCTCCGTATGCTTTTTATCCAGTTTAACATATTCCGAAAAATTTTTCAACGGAAAAAGTCTCCGTTAAATGATTTTTACCTGCGGGCAACCGAGCCGCCACGCGATTTTTGCCGAAAATCCGTTTACAATTTTTGTTTACCACCGCGCGGAAAATCATTGACATTTCAGTCCGCGTGGTATATAATAAACTGCGTCGTTTCAGATGCTTGAAAGTTGCGCCCGCATAAAACTTATTTTATGCCCGCATAAAACTTATTTTATGATAATTAAACGGAGAGATACCCAAGCGGTTGAAGGGTCCGGTCTTGAAAACCGGTAGCAGGTTCATAGCCTGGCGTGGGTTCGAATCCCACTCTCTCCGCCAAGGAAAGACCAAACCGAACTTTATGCGATCGGTTTGGTCTTTCCTTTATTTTTATACGGCGTAAATTCTGCTCGGGAAAAAATAAAAACGCGCGTGCGGAACGTGCGACGGATTTTATAACGCGCTTTATAATTATGAATTTTTTTTGAATAAAATACAAAAAATATTTGACATTCGCCCGTCGTGTATGTAAAATATAAATTATATATATAGAATTTTACCCTTTTCGGGATAAAATCAATAAATTTTCGGAGGTAACAGGAATGACAAAAAAGCGTATCGTATTGACCGTTTTATTGACCGTAGTTATGCTTGTAGGCATTATGGGCTTTGTTTCATGCAAAAAGCTTGTAAAAAAGAAAGATGAAACACCCGAACAGAATTACGGCGAAGCGGGCGTGTACTATACCGAGGTAAACGGTGAAGAATATACCTTTACGCTCGGCGGAAACGCTTTCACGCTGAATATCGGCGAAGTACTCGGCGGAACCTACAGTTACGACGGAAGCGTTATGACCATAACGGCCGACGGTGACGCGCCGGCGGTGACGGTGGACGGAGACGTTTTGAAAGTAACTTATAAAGGCGGCGTGTACAGGTTTGTGAAAAAGGTGAACTACGCAATCACCTACGCGACCGACGGAGGCAGTAACGTGCCTGCCGCAACGGTACTCAACGGAAAAACCTTATCGAAACCCGCGGATTCCGAGAAGGCGGGATATAAATTCATAGGATGGTATGAAGACGCGGACTACACGAAACCTTACGGATTCAACGAACCCGTAACGGCCAACAAGACGCTGTACGCAAGATTTACGGAGAATACCGGAGCTGAAGAATTCACGGTAAAATTCGTTTACAACGGCGTAGAAAACGGCGTAAAACAAACGGTAAACGGGGTAGTTTACGATTTGCCCGTTGTAGCCGAAGATAACTTCGACGGTTGGTACGTGAGCGATTTCGATAACGAAGGTAAACTTACCTATAAATACGAAGGCCAGACGCTTACGGAAAACACCACTCTTTACGGCGTGGTAAACGGCAACGTTCCGCATATGAGCGTAAGCGCGGACGGAATAAAATGGAACGCGGCGGGCGTAAACACCGAATACATTCTGGCTTTGTCCGGTCCGGAAGGCGAAACCGGCAATTACCGCGGCGGTTCTTTGAATTACGCGTACGATTTTTCGAACAAACCCGCGGGCGAGTACGAAATAACGCTTACCGTCAACGGTCAAAGCAGCAAGGCGTATTATAACAACAAAGCGCTTTCCAAGGTTTCCAATTTCGAAACGCAAGGAAACGTTTTGATATACAACGGAGTTGCCAACGCCGAAAAATACGTGATAAGCGTAAATAACGGCGACGTAAACTTCGAAGTCAACAACGGAAAATCTCTTACGTACAATTTCGATAATTGCGAAATGACGGCAAGCGGAATAAAATTCACCGTAAAGGCGGAAGCCGAAGGTTACGTAAGCTCAGTATCCGAAACGTACGTACTGAACAGAACGCTTGACGCCGCTACGGGACTGTACGTAAACGCTTCTACCGATACGTTGATCTGGAACGCCGTAAACGGCGCCGCCGAATACGCGGTTGAAGTAAACGGCGTTAAGGAGAACGTGGGCGCTTCCACCACGTACGATCTTAAAAACTACGCGGGCACGCTCGATATAAAGGTATACGCGAGCACGCACGGATACAATCCTTCCGAGTCGGCGGCGTTAACTTACGTTAAATCGAAGATCGCAACTCCGTCCGGAATAAGCGTAACGGGCAACGTAGTTACCTGGAACGCCGTGGAAGGCGCGGTATCCTACAACGTTAAATTAGGGAACAAAGAATACGGCGTAAACGGAACCGAATACGATATTTCTTCCGCCGTAGCCGGGCTTTCCGGCGCGAAGAGCTATCAGCTCAGCGTACAGGCAGTAAGCAACGAAGCGGGCAAAACATCGTTTTACAGTAACGTGGTAGAACTCAAAGCGGCCGGCGAAAAAGACGAAATAGTTTATTCGAACGGCAAAGTATCGTGGAAGTACGCCGTAGGCGCAAACTTCTATCAGGTGAGAGTGAACAGCGACGTTGCAACCGTTTCCGACGGTAACGAATACCCCGTAACGCTCACGCGCGCGGGTTATAACGACGTATCCGTACGCCACAATTACGGTGACGACGAATACAGCGAATGGACTACCGTAAAGGTTTACGCCTATCGTATCACTTACGACGTGATGGGCGGCAGCGCGCTTGAAGACGACTTCAAGGCGGTTGGGGATTACGTTACGCTTCCCGAAACCACGCTTGAAGGTTATAATTTCAACAAATGGTATTTAACGCCGGGCGGCGCGGCCGTAAACGGCAAAGTATTTAACAACGGCGCATACAGCTACGCCAACGATATAGTGCTTTACGCAAGTTATAATCCGAAGAGTTACGAAGTAACGCTCGATCTCAATAACGGCGGACACTTTGCTTATGAACTTACGGAAGAAGATACTCAGGTAAGCTACATGCAGGGATACGTTCTTCCCGTACCTGAAAGCGACGACGACACCAAGGCGTTTGGCGGCTGGTACACCGAAGCCAACGGCAAGGGTATAAAGTATACCGACGGCGCCGGCAACAGCCTGTACGGATGGAGAAATCTCGAAGGCAGAACGCTCGTTGCTTATTGGGTAAATATGTTTACCTATAAAAAAATAAACAACAACACCGCTTACTCGGTAAAAGGCGTTGCCGCAGGATTGGAGAATGCTACGAAACTCAGGATTCTTCCCGTTCACGACGGACTTCCCGTAACCACCGTTGAAGCGGCGGCTTTCAACAACGCGGGCAAACTCGTAACGGTTGAAATACCCGATACGGTAATAAACATCGAATCGAGCGCGTTCACCGGTTGCAATAAGTTGTACAACATCGAACTGTACGACGCGAAAGCGGCCTTCCCCGACGACGAGATCGTTAAAGATCTCGAAAAGGGCAAATATAAGAGCATAGACGGTGTTCTGTTCTTCGAAAACGAATTCAACGGTTACGAACTCAAACAGTTCCCCGCGGCAAGAAGAGGCGAATACAGAATCCCCGAGGGAACGGAAACCCTTCCCACGAAGGTATTTTACGGCGCTAACCTCGATATAGTTTACATACCCGGAACCGTTAAGAATATTGATACGCGCGCGTTCTATTATTCTACCGTAAGGAAAGTTATATTTGAAAATTCCGATAAAGAGCTCGTTATAATGTCCGAAGCGTTCGGTTCGTGCAACTCTTTGGAAAGTATAACTCTGCCTTCCAGACTGAAATCGGTTGAAGGTTCCGTATTCGGAAACAGTAAAAATCTTACGGAGATCAGAATGGCCGAAGACGGCGAATATTATTCCGTTAAAGACGGATTGCTCTGCAATGCGGACGGTACCGAGATCGTTTACGCTCCCGAGGGATTCGTAGGTGAAAACGGCGTTTACACCGTTGCGGCAGGCGTAAGTAAAATAGGTGACTCAGCCTTTAAAAACTGCAAAAACATCACCAAACTCGTAGTTCCCGGTTACGTTGAGTATATCGGTAAAAACGCTTTCAACGGCGCTTCGAATCTCAGCGAAATAGAATTTATGTTCGCCGAGAACAAAGCGTCTTTGACGATCGACGAAAACGCCTTCTACGGCTGTTCCAAGATCAGCGAGATAGTTCTTCCCGATAACCTTGTTAAACTCGGTACGGGGGCTTTCCAGGTACAGAGTTCGTACAGCAGAATTATAAACCACGTTAACGTTCTCAGCGGGGAAAACGTTGAATTCGCTAGCGGCGCGTTCAATACCAACGCCAATATAGAAACCCTTTATATAGGTAAAGACTTCGGCGTTGTTGACGTGGCGGAAGTATTCGGCTATAACGTAAAGGAAATCGTTCTCGACGCCGATAACGGTAACTACACCACTATGGACGACGTTCTGTTCGACACCCAGAAGACTCGTATAGTTTACTATCCCGCGGGCAAAACGGGTAACTATATTATACCCGACACGGTTGAAAAGATCGGCGGCAGAGTGTTCTACGGCAAAACGAACCTCACGAAAGTAACTATCAACAAAGGTATTACGGAAATAGGCGATTACGCGTTTGCTTCCTGTACGAAACTTGCCGAACTCGTATTCGAGGGCGGCAGAGCGGCCGACGCTTACCTTACCATAGGTAAAAATGCGTTCTACAACACCGCGATAGCCGAAGTTGTTCTTCCCGAAACGGTAACCGAAATAGGCGACGAAGCCTTCTCTTCCTCTGCGCTCCGCACGGTCAGCATTCCTTCCACCGTAACCAAAATGGGCGCGTACGACATTGACGGAAACCTTACCTCGATGAAGGTTTTCGACGGTTGTAAGAGACTTTACCTCATTACCGTTTCCGATGATAACGAGAATTTCGCAACCGACGCGAGCGGCGCTTTATACGTCAAGAACGAAGGCGTTAAAACCGAACTCATAATGGCGCCCGTAGCCGTTGCGGAAAACGTTCAGCTCGAAACCGAAGTAGACGTTCCCGCTACCGTAACGAAAGTATGGAGCAGAGCGTTCTACAACAACACTAAGATAACCAAGGTTACCTTCCATACCGAATCCAACATCACGCTCGGCAGTGAGATATTCTCCGGCGCTACGGGCCTTGAAGAAGTAATTCTTTCCAACGGCTTCAGCTCCATCGGCAACGGTATGTTCTTAGGTTGTTCTTCCATCAAAAGCATCACGATACCCGCAACCGTTACGAGTATAGGCGCAGGCGCGTTCTTCAACTGTGTATCTTTGGAAAACGTTATCTTTGCCGAGAGAACGGGTTCCAACACCCTCACCATTGAAGACGGCTCGCAGAGCAACACTCTGACCGGCGGCAGCGGCGATTACGGCGCTTTCGGTAACTGTGTAAAACTTAAAAACATAGTTCTCCCCGAAGGAACCAAAAAAATCGGTAAATACGCGTTCGCTACGGGTTATAAAGCGACTGAAGCATATAAGAAGAATCCCGCAACTACCGATCTCGGCCTTGAAAGCATAACGATTCCGAGCACGGTTGAAACCATTGGCGACCATGCCTTCGCGGGCGTAAACAACTCTATAGGTCCCAACGGGGAACTGTATCTGGAAGTTATGGTCGGCGATCTCATCAACGAGATAACGGGCGTTATTTCCGGCCTTAAAAACGTTACGTTCACGCCCAAGGCGAACGGAACTTATTCTCTCACCGATCTCGGCACCGGCACGTTCAGCTTCTCCAATATCGGCGCGGTGAATATCCCGTCGTCCGTAAAAGAGATAAAATCCGACGTATTCAAAGGTTGTATCAATCTTGAAACGTTGACGTTCGCGGCCAATTCCGAACTTGAAACCATAGGCACCAACGCCTTCACCGGTATTGCCGTAACCGAACTTACGATTCCCGTTTCGGTAGCGTCCGTGGGAAATCAGGCGTTTGCTTATACCCGCAATCTCACCGAAGTTGAGTTCGAACTCGAAAACGGCAAATCTTCGCTCGGTAAATCTACCGGCAGCGGCGGCGGTGGCGGCGGCGGATTTGAACCGTTCCTTCCGTCCTTTGCCCCCGGTCTTATTATAGATGATCCGTTCTTCCCGGGCGGCGGCGGTTCCTCTACGGTAGCAATTAAAAAATGG
>JAGCZN010000086.1 GCA_017959995.1 Clostridia bacterium | reverse complement strand
TCTATTTTTCCCTGTTCTTTCAATGCGGCTTCCAGTTCCTTTTTCCCCATGGAAAGAAGAACGCGCTCGATATATTCCCTGTTGCATATACATTTGTAAACGGATTTATACTCGTTGAAAGCCACGTTCGGAAAGAACTTTTCAACTATTCCGTCAATACCCGCGCTCTCTATCATTCCGCTTATATTCGAAAAATTACTTATAAGCTCTTCCGCCAGAGCAATATTTTTTTCCTCGCAACCGGGCATAGTCTGAACGACCACGCCGCCCGCGCCCACGCAGGAATAATCGACGCCGATTTTCACCCCGAGCGCCATTGCGGTGGGTTGCTGTTCGCTGTAAGTATAATACGCCGCGAAATCTTCGGCAAGCTCTCCCGAAACGAGCGGACAACTGCCCGAATACGGCTTTTTAAGGCCTATATCGCGTATTACCGTTATTCTGCCTTCAGTACCCACGCATCCCGCCACGTTGAGTTTTCCGTTGGATTTGAGCGGGAGAACCGCACGGGGATTGTCAATCGTGCCGCGCATTTCAAGCGCGGAATTGCCGCATACCACTATGCTGCCGCCTACGCCGTTTCCCTTTACGGTAACGGAAAATTTATCGCCGTCGTTTTTCAGCCCGAGCGCCATGAATACACCCGCGGTAATAGTTCTGCCGAGCGCCGCCGCCGAAAGAGGCGAAAGATTATGGTACGTTACCGCTTTTTGCACTATGTCGGTAGTATCCATAACGGTAAGCGAAATCTGTCCGTCAAATATCAATGCTCTTAAAGCTCTGCCCATATTTTCACCAAAAAGTTGCGTTAATGCGCGATTTAGCCGGTTTGTTCACCGTTTGATCGCTATAAAATTTATTCGTTCGCTCTTATCGGAAAGCTTTTCGCCCAGATGCCCTTCCGTTTTTACAAGTTCAAAACCCGCACCGTCAAGCGCGGCGCTAACGCTTTGCACCGTGTGTACGTACTGCACGTGCCGCTCTTCGCTTCTTTCGAAAAGTCCGTTTTCAAGACGCTTGAAATAGGTTATATCCATTTCCACCCCGCCATCGAACGGACGATTGAACCACAGGTAGGCGTAATCGTCGCAATCCTCCCCGAACATATTATCCGCAATAATTTCCCTTAATTTGTATTCGCTTGAAATATCGAAAATAAAAGCGCCGCCGCGAGCAAGCGCATCTGAAAATCTGCGGAAGGTTTTTTTCATATCCTCCCCGTTAAGATAGTTGACGCAATCGGTCAAAGCGGTTATGAAATGCAGTTTGTTTTTAGCGCGGAAAGCCCGTATATCCTGCATAATATAGGTTATATCAAGGCCTTCTTCCCTTGCGGTACGCGCCGCCGCGGAAAGCATTTCGCCGCTTGCGTCAACTCCGTAAACGTCAAGTCCCGCGCGGCGGAATCTGCGCGTGAACACGCGCCGCTGCCGCAACCCGCGTCCGCCCCGGTATTCCCGGGGGCGTAGCGTTTTATATTCCGCGTTACGTAATCGGCCCACGCCTCGTAATCCACTTCCATAAGTTTCTCGTACGCGTCGGCTATAGCGGAGTAAGCGTTATTCTTCATCTTTACCGTCTTCACCGGAATCGCCGTCCGGAACGTCGTTTTCCGAAGCCTTGTAAGCCGAAAGGTCTTCGTCCGCCTTTATCTTTCCCGAAAGAACGTCCTCAACGTATTTGTCGCTGTCGCGGCGCATGGCTTCCTTACTCTCTTCAAGGCGTTTAAGATCTTCTCTGCTGTAAGACTGCGGAAGTTCCACTATTTCCACGTCGTAATCGGTAACGGGTTTAACGGGGCGTTTGTTGAGATAAACCGTATCGAAGTTCTGCTCGCTGTATTCCGAAAGTTCGTTGCCGAAAGTTTCCTTGTCGGGTTTTTCGTAAATGCCCCTGTTCTTTTTCGCACCCGGAACTTTATCGTTTATAAATCTGTCGTATATCCAATGGCAGTAATCCGTCCACACGAGAAGACCGCCCGTAACGCCTATAAGGATAAAGGCTATTCCGCCGATAAGCGGCGATATGAGATACATCAGCACCGTTACAAGCGAAAAAGCGATAAAGAAAACGTTCGTTGGAAGAAGCGATATCGATAGTATAAACGCGTTTCTCACGAGTTTGAAAAACGACAGTTTATACGTTACCGACATGGTGAGCATGTGCATTGCCATAAGCGTTGTAAGCGCGAGCATAATATACGTGATCGCCTTTGTAACGTTGAGAAGAACGGCGTTTCCCTCTCCCGTTTTTATCAAAAAATCCGCGAAGGATAACGACATTATCCCGCCGAAAAGCACCACCGAATACAAAAGAAGCGTACCCGCCACAACGAAATAATTGCTCTTTACGCCGCGCCAGAAATCGCTGCCGACGAAAACGCCTTCCGTCCACACCATGTTCCTTAAAATATACAGTATACCGGAAAGCCCCACGGCGAGAATAAGCGCCGCCGCCGGAAGAAAAATAAGAGTGCTGACGTTGGCTCTTATCTGTATGTATTCTACCTGGCCGTTAAGCGAACCCACGTAAGGGTAAGCCATAAAACTGTCGAACGGGATCTGCCCTGCCTCGTAACTTACGCTTCCCGACCTCATGAACAAAATAAGAAACACGGGCACCATGAACAATACGAGCAAAAGATTGAGAAGAAGCAGTTTTGAAAAATTGGTTTTGAATATATCCCATCCGAGTTGCCAGCGGTTAGACGGAAGGGTGGATCTTGCGTAATTTTCCGATCTTTCGGGCCCTTCTATGATCCTTGCCATAAAGCCTTTTCTTTTTGCCATTTTTCTCCTTGTGCCCGATTTTTCCCCTCGGGCGCGAAACCTTGAATAATATCTTTATATATAATAATACTATATAACGGGAATTTTCTCAAACGATTATACGACTTTTTTATTAAATTTGTATAAACTTTTCACGGAAGACGGCATAAAATATATTGCGGAAGAAAAACGGGCGGATACGCCGGCGCCGCACCGCCGCCGCCAAAACACGGTAAAATAATTGAAAAATCCCTTCAGCGGGCTTATAATACCGCTAATAACGCCCTTTTCCGAGGGTGAAATCGACTACTGCTCCCTTAAAAATCTGATTTCTTTTTGCGCAACGAACGGGGCGAACGGCTTCGTTTGCCTCGGCACAACCGCTGAAACCCCGACCCTTACCCCCAAAGAGCGCGACGCGGTCGTTTCGTTCTGCATTGAAAACTCGCGCGGATTACCCGTGATATCCGGCGCGGGAAGCAACTGTACCGCGGATGCCGTAAAACTTGCGAAACGAGCGTACGCCCTTGGCGCAAACGGTGTTTTATCGGTGTGCCCGTACTACAATAACCCCCCTGAATCGGGGATTATCGCGCATTTTTGCGAAATTTCAAACGCGGTGCCGCTACCCGTTATACTGTACGACGTACCCTCTCGCACGGGCGTTGAAATGAGTGTGGACGCCATATATAAACTCAGCGGATTGCACAATATAACCGGTATAAAGGCCGCGGGCAACAGCGTGGATAAACTTAAACTCATATCGGAATTCACCGCCGACGACTTCGCGCTGTTTTGCGGCAACGACATGCTGACCGCGGAAGCGTACGCCTCGGGCGCCGCGGGAACGATAAGCGCCGCCGCGAACGTTATACCGGAAGTGTTCGCCGGAATAACGTCGCTTTTTCAAAGCGGAAAAGGCAACGAGGCAAAAGCGCTGCTGGAAAAAAACAGAAAACTTATACGCGCGCTATATACGGAAACGAACCCCGTTGCAATCAAATACGCTTTAAGCGCAGCGGGTATGATAAAAAACGAATTGAGATTGCCTATGTGCCCTATTTCGCGCAAAAACGCGGTAATCGTGGACGAGGCGCTGAAAATAAAGGAGGTTGTATGACAGACGTTTTGATTTACGGAATAAACGGAAAAATGGGTAAAGCGGTGTACGCCGCCGCGGAAAACAGACGGGACGTGAACGTGGTGTGCGGCGCGGACAAGCGCGTTCTGGGGAATTTCGACTGTCCCGTTTACCAGAACTTAAACCAGGTAAGCGAGCGCGTTGACGCTATAATCGATTTCTCATCGTCCTCTTCGCTGGACGACATACTTTCTTACGCGGCGGAATACGGGTGCGCGCTGGTACTTGCCACTACGGGGTATACCCGCGCGCAAATTGACGGAATACGCGAAATTTCAAAAATCGTGCCCGTGTATTTTTCGCCGAACGCCTCGCTTGGGGCGAACGCCGTGATGAAAATACTGCCGCAACTTAAAAAACTGCTCGCCCCGTTCGACGTTTGCATTACCGAAACGCACGGCGCGCGAAAAACCGACAAGCCGAGCGGCACCGCCATTGCCATAAAAAAGATTTTGGACGAAAACGGCTCAGATACCGAAATACACTCTCTGCGCGGCGGAGACGTGCCCGGAATACACGAAATAACCTTTTTAGGCGAATACGAACGCGTTACCGTAACGCACGAAGCGTTTTCACGCAGGGCGTTTGCTTCGGGCGCGCTGGACGCGTGCGTAAAACTGGTATCGCTTCCCCCGTCGCTGTACGTTAATTTGAATTGACCGCATATATCGCGCAAAAACGGCGCGTAGTACGCATAAATACCGAAACTCTCCGCAAAATAAGCGCAGGAGGTGTTGACATGAGAACTTTTAACGCGTTCAGCGTGATCGCTTTGATTTTAACCATAATCGGCGCTCTCAACTGGCTTTTGATCGGCATATTCGCATTCAACCTCGTAACGTGGATCTCTTTCGGGATGACGTGGATAGAAACGACGCTTTACATCCTCGTGGGACTCAGCGGGATATATATGCTAATATGGCTGTGCGTTTCGAGAGCGAGAATGTCCGACGGCGTTATCAACTGAAAACGCCGCAAAGAAAAAAGAGTTGCCCCAAGGTTTGCAACTCTTTTCTTTTGCGTTCGTTTATATTCTTATCAGAATACCGTATACGTAATTGCCGCAAGAATCCCTTGCCGTTTCAAGCCGCGTGTAGCCCGTTAAGTAACCGTTAAGCGACATAGCCGCCGAGAATTTGAATTCGTTTAAGGCGGAAGGCGTGGCGAACTCGAACACCGCGTAATCGCAAACGATATCTTCCGAATGATCCGTAATATAATTTTTAACGTACTTTATAAGCAGATCGAGTTCATCGTAACTGCCTTCGATAAACAGATCGAAACTTTCGCCGTCGATTTCGTATCCGGCAACGGCGAAATAATTGTACTCCGTAACGGCGGCAAACTCGGCAAAGTCCTCCGACGTATAGCCTTTATCCGTTTTATATTCGTCCGTAAACAGAAAAGCGGTTAAAGTGAAGCATTCGTATTCGTCAACGAGTACGTTTCCGTGAGTAGCGTCAAACCCGTACCACGCGCCGCCGACGTAAACCCTGTTCCACGCGTGACCGTTGCCCGTTACGTAAATTGCGGGTATGCCTTCCGTTTTGGCAAGCGTTATAAGCGATTTTGCAAAACCTTCGCACACGGCCACACCGTCGTCGAACACGCCTTCGAGCGCCCACGATTTATAATTCCGCAAAGTTGAAAGATCGGTAGACGGTTCAAGGGCGTAATTGAGAGCGTAATTATCGTACTGTACGTTGTATATCAGCCACTCGTATATGGCGCGGAGTTTCATAACGTCGGTCATATCGTCGGTGACGATTCGGCGGAGAACGTCTTTCGCCTTGTTATACACGGCTTCCGCGCGCGAACCCGCAACGCAAATCGGTCTGTACCCCTGTTCGATAACGTACCAAAGCTGTTCGCTGTCGCTCACCTCTATGGTTTTTTCAACGTTGTTTATCTTGAACCCGTCGTAATCGGCGGCGCGCGGAGAAGCCGGAAGGGAAAGTTTAAGCGCGTAATCCTGCTGAGCGTAAACCTCGGTTTTTTCCGTATCGAGAGTTTGCGTAGCCAAATCCGTGCGCGTGTGTTCGTTATATTTTATATAACCGTAACCGCCGCTCGTTCCGTAACCGGGAATATAATCGGTATGGAAGTCGGCAGTGGTTTTCTGTTCGTTTATAGCCGTTTGTATTTCGTCGGAAACCGAGGAACCGTAAGGGTATCTTAAAGAAAGTTTCACCTCGTCGGTAACGTCGTAAAACCTGACGTATTCTACGTACGCTATAAGTTCCGCCCTGTCGTTTATTTCAAGCGCGGTGCCGTTTTCGCGCGCGGCGTTGAATTTTTGCAGATACGGCGCGAAACGGATTTTATCGAAGAAATAACTCCATTCGCCGTAAAGCGCGTAATTTTCCAAAAGCACCATTCCGGTAAACTCTTGCGTCATCGCCGGATCGGTATACCATTTGTTCACGGAATAGCCGCTCATTCCGAGATCTTCGGGAACGAACAGCGAAGATATGAGCGTGGCGTTGAGATCGGAACCCATACCCGCCTCTTCGGTAGCTACGGTACTTCCGCCTACCACGAAGGTAACTTCTTTAAGCGTATCGCTGAATACTGCCACCGCGTGTAAATTTCCGTAAGTGCCCTTTCCCACCGTATAATGCGCCGACGCGACGGATCCGTTCACCGTCCACCCGACGAAATCCTTATATTGCTTTTCGGGGTTGTTGAGCGTAAAATCGTCAGTTTCTACGGTGTAGGTCAAAGGATTATCATGCTCCAGAACTCCGCCGTTAAGGTCGTACGTTATCTCGTACGTTATTATTTCAAAATGGGCCTCGTAAGCTCTCGCCCCGTGGCTGCCGGCGGAAACGGTTACGTCTTTATCCGTTCCGTCGATACTGGTTCCGCTCCAACCCGTAAATTCGTAGCCGTTCTTTACGGGATCTTCAAGCGTAAATTCGCTTTCCACCGTGTAAACGGCGGGGTTACTTTCGGCGTTTACCGCGCCGTGCAGTTCGTAAGAAACGCCGAACTCCACGGGGCGCCACACGGCAACGAGCGTTAAATCACCGAACGAGCCGCTTTCTATCGTTTCAATCGCCTCTCCGTCCGACTGCCAGCCGATAAAATCGTAATATTCCCTTTCCGACGGGGGCAGAAGAACGACGGCGGGACTTTCCACCGTGTAGCTTTCCGGGTTGAGCGGATTGTTGGAAACTCCGCCGAGTACGTAAGTTATATCGTAAGTTATTATAGACCAGCGCGAGAACAGCGTGTAATTCACGGCGCTTGCCGCGTCTATCTCGGTCACCTTTTCTCCGCCGACGATAAGCGTATACCACCCCTCGAACTCGTATCCGTTCTTCTGCAAGTCGGCAAGAACGATAATCCCGTTATTTACGCGGAATTCGGTGGGATTAGGGTTTTCTGCTCCCGAAGAATCCGTATACGATACGCTATAAACGGTATAAATACTGTCGTCGTAAATTTCAAAGCATACGCTTCCGTTAACTTCGGAAAAGCCGAACGCTTCGGCGCCCGCGGTTTTAAGCGAAGTATATATGCCGTCCGTTTCGCCGTTTCCGATCATCATATCCGCAAAAAGTTCCGCGATGCCGAGGTTCATTTCCGCTGCGGAAGCAAACGGGTAAATCGACGCGGCAGCCGTTACCAAATCGCCGGTTTTCTCACTTTCCATGGTGTTGAACGTTAAACTTTCGGGAACCACGGAATAACCCTCCGGCGATT
>JAGCZN010000008.1 GCA_017959995.1 Clostridia bacterium | reverse complement strand
GCGTTTGTTTTTTTTGTGAATTTTGATTTTGTATCCTATAAAGAATTCGCAGCCGAGAACGATAAAAATCACGATTCCCGTTATAATTTCGGCAAAGGCGTTATTAGTAAGATTCAGCGCCACGGTGCCCCTGTTCAGGAAAATTAGCAGGAACGCCGTGAGAACCATATAAATCGGATTGAATTTACCGAGCCAGGCAACTATTATTCCTGTAAAACCCTGCCCGCCTGCGGTTGAAGTATTTACCGTTCCGTTTATTGCCCCTACGAGCAGAATACCCGCGATACCGCAAACGGCACCCGATAAAGCCATAGTTCTTATAATTACTTTCTTTACGTTCACGCCTATATATTTAGCCGTATCTTCGCTTTCGCCAACTACGGAAAGCTCGTAACCGTGCTTACTGTATTTAAGGTAAACGAACATAAGGGCCGTAAGAACGGCAACCACTATTACGGGCAATAAATACGCGTTGCCTATTTCGGGTAATTTAACGTTGTGTAAATGCCTTGTAGTTAAAGTACCGGAACCGTCCTTTACCCAGATATCGGTAAAAAATTTGACCAACTGGATCGCCACGTAATTCATCATAAGGGTGAAAAGCGTTTCGTTTGTATTCCATATTGCCTTGAATATCGCGGGAATAACAGCCCAGATTATACCCATTAAAATACCCGCGACGGACATTATTATCCATACGAGCGCGTCGGGAAGAATTCCGCCTAAATAATACATACACGCCGCGCAGGCAAGTCCGCCCATAAGTACCTGCCCCTCTGCGCCGATGTTCCAGAACTTCATTTTGAAAGCAGGCGCAAGCGCAACGGCAAAACATAGCAGAATTGCCAGATTTCTTACCGTAATCCATATCCTTCTGTTGGAAGAAGTACTGAAACCGAAAACTCCGTCCAACATTTTGCCTATAAACGTAAACGGATCGATCTTTATTATCATCCAGGCAAGTATGCTTATAAAAACAAACGCACCGAATATCGCCAACGCTCTTATGAGAATTGCCTTCCAGAGTTTTATTGCGTCTTTATCTCTTTTTACGATCTGAAATAACGGTTCTCTGACGGCTTTTTCTTTTACGTTAATAAAACTCATCATACCACCTCCGCGGCATCGTGAAGACTGTGGTGCATCATCATTAAGCCGATTTCTTCCTTATTTGCCGTTCTGCCGTCAACAAGACCCGTTACGGTACCGTCGCAAATTACGAGGATTCTGTCGCACAGGCCGAGAAGAACGTCAAGATCTTCACCTACGAAAATCACGGCGACGCCGTTCTTTTTCTGTTCGTTTAATAAATTGTAAATGAGATACGACGAATTGACGTCCAACCCCCTTACGGGATAAGCCGCCATAAGAACTTTCGGTGCGGCCGCTATTTCTCTTCCGACGAGAACTTTTTGTACGTTGCCGCCGGAAAGTCTGCGGACCTGCGTATGAACGCTCGGCGTTACCACGCTTAAATCGTGTATTATTTTATCGGCGAGATCCCTCGGTTTATGTCTGTCAAGAAAAACCACGCCTTCTTTGTTGTAACTGCGAAGCATCATATTATCGACTATATCCATATTTCCAACGAGCCCCATACCGAGTCTGTCTTCCGGAACGAACGACAACCTTACGCCGAGATCTCTTATCTGAACGGGTGTTTTATCCCTTAAATTAACGTTTTCGCCCGTTTCCGGATCAATATAGGTTATTTCGCCGGAATCAAGATGCTGAAGCCCTGCAATAGCTTCAAGCAGTTCTTTTTGCCCGCTTCCCGCAATACCCGCAATGCCGAGTATTTCGCCCGATCTTGCCGTAAACGAAACGTTATTCAGAAGATTTATACCCTCTTTGGTTTTGGCGTTAAGGCCGTTTACGATAACCCTGTCCGTTGGATTAACGGGATCGCTTCTGTCTATATTGAGCGAAACTTTCTGGCCCACCATCATTTCGGTAAGTTGCGAGCGGTTGGTTTCGGCGGTAATTACCGCGCCTACGGATTCGCCCTTTCTCAAAACGGCTACCCTGTCGGATATAGCCATAACTTCGTTGAGTTTATGCGTTATTATGATTATCGATTTGCCGTCTTCCTTCATTTTTCGGAGAATATCGAACAGTTTTTGCGTTTCTTGCGGGGTGAGAACGGCGGTGGGTTCATCTAGAATAAGTATATCCGCCCCGCGGTACAAAACTTTGATAATTTCAACCGTCTGTTTTTCGGAAACCGACATTTCGTGTATTTTCTTTTTCGGGTTGATTGATAAACCGTATTTTTCCGCTATTTCGTTAACGGAAGCG
The DNA here is from genome assembly GCA_017959995.1 of Clostridia bacterium. Taxonomy (GTDB): domain Bacteria; phylum Bacillota; class Clostridia; order Christensenellales; family Borkfalkiaceae; genus RGIG3732. Next base: position 5 of record JAGCZN010000008.1, on the reverse strand, counting down.
TTGGC
>JAGCZN010000085.1 GCA_017959995.1 Clostridia bacterium | reverse complement strand
ACGAGGGCATAATGGCAAACTACGGCACGCCCGTAGTAAGGTTTACGCTTAAGGACGGATCGTACCGCTATATAGACGGATACGACCGCGCCGCCGGAAGGTACGTAACCGCTTTCGATTATTCCGCGGGCGGTTTCGGCGGAATGTACAAATATAAAGATATTTCTTATCTCGTTCTGAAAGAAACGGGTCGCCACACGGAAGGAGGCGAAATCGAAGGTCAGGCGGGTTCGGTAACGAGCACTTACAGCGAACTCACAGTGAATACCGCGGAAGAATTCGAAAGTTTCGCAAGGATAATAAATTCGGCTATCCCCGCCGTTTTTAAGGACGAAAACGGCGAAACGGTAACGAGATCCATTCTCGACACGCTTACGATAAGCGTAAAACTCGGCGCGGATATAGACCTTACGCAAGGCGACGAAAACGGGAACGCATCGGAATTTTACGGCATCGGCAAGCAGGAATTCTTCCCGTACCGCGGGGGAATAGACGGCGACGGACATAAGATAAAAGTAAATATCGACGCGCCCAACGGCTATTGCATAGGCGTAATTTCCGTGGTTTCGGAGATGGCGGAAGACATTTTCGTTAAGAACCTTACCGTTGAAGGTTCGATAAAGGGCAAAACCAAAGTGGGTATCGTGGGATACTTCGATATGGTTTGCAACGCGTACGTAAAGGGCGGCACGCTGAGATATAACAACGTTAAAAACTACGCGGATATTTCCGGCTTTACCGCCGTGGGCGGATTGCTCGGTTGCGTTTCCGCCGATAAGGACGGGATAAAAACCTTCGTTGAAAATTGTGAAAACAACGGAGATATAACGCTTGCGCCCGGCGGAATGTACGCCGGCGGCATAATCGGCGTAGCAGGTTTTTACGCTTCGCACGGAACGGGCGTACAGATAAACGGCGCGGCGAATAAAGGCGGAATAACTTTAGGCGCGGGGACGAAATACGCCGGCGGCATAGCGGGTATGATATACGACAACATTTCATCGCTTGAAAACGTTTCGAGCACGGCGGCGATCGCCGTAAGTTCCGCCGCCTGCACGGGCAATCTTTTAGGATATTCCGGCGCGGTAAAAATGACTGCGACCGACGGGGATATAGGTAAGTACGCGGTATCGCCTGCGGCGAACGTGATCGCCGTGACGTTCAGGGACGCGGAAACGGTTTCGGATTACGGAACGAGCGTAACTATAAAACTCAACGACGCGAATATTACCCCGAACTACGATTTAAGACTGACCTTTACCGACGGTAACGGCGATAAATATACGTTTGCCGAAGGAAAAACCGAAAGATCCAAAAACGCTTTGGGTTCGTATACGGTAATAATGGAGCCCGGCGTTTACACCATGGGTATAACGGCTTACAACGGCGAAGAATATTACAGCGACGGGCAGATAGAGGACGGGACCGTTCTTGCCGCCACCGCTTCTTTTACGGTAAACAAAAAGGCGCTCAACTATACGTTCAACGACGTTTCCGTGGCGTATACGGGTAGCCCCGTGACCTATTTCGAAGCGTTGGAAACTTTGCCCGGATACGATAAAACCGCCCACGCCATTCCCGATACTTCGTTCGATAACGGCGCGGCGTGGGAGATAAAATACTATAAGGACGGCATCGAAACGGGTGCGCCCGCGGATTTCGGCGTGTACGACGTTACGGCACGACTTATTGCGAACGGAAAGTTTTCGTCACGCTATGAATTCGAGGACAGAACGTACGAGGTGAAAATGACCGTTACCAAACCTTTGCTTACGGTTACGGTAAACAACGTGGAAATAAACAAGGGAGGAAAGGCGACGTTCGGCGTGAGCGTAAAGACGTCGGACGGAAGCGAATTTTCGGACATCGCGTCGCTTCGCCTCGTTTACAGGGTGAAAGGATACGGAACCGACGACACTTCCATTCTTCCTTTCGGCACGTATACCGTTGAGGCGAACGGATCCGCGCCCGCGCTTTACGACGTGGAATACAAAACGGGTACGCTTATAGTTAAAAACGTATCGCAGACTTCGGAAAACAATTCCGGTAAAAAGACCAAGAAGGGCTGCAAGGGCGACCTCGGCGCGGTATGCTCGCTAGGCATAGCGGCGCTCGCAGCGGCGGTGGCGTTAAAGCGCAAAAAGTGAGCCGCGGAAGGTTTTTTACTAAACGCGGGAAACCGGGCGTAAAGATCGATACGATAACGATTTTTGCGTTTCAGGCGGGTTTTGCCCGCGGTTACGGCATTTATCGATCGGGTTCCGTATAGAGATTTACGGCCGAACGGATTTTTCAAACGATGACGAGGCAATATTATGAACAACGTAGATAACGCGGATTTTTATATCCGACCGGAAACGGCGGAAGAAACGGCGGAAACGCTTGTGGAAATAAGCGGTTTCGGCAAGGTTTACGAAGGGGCCGACGCGAAGGCCGTGGACGGACTTTCGCTTAAAGTGAACGCGGGGGATATTTTCGGGTTTATCGGAAGAAACGGCGCGGGCAAATCGACCACGATAAAGTGCCTTACGGGGCAACTGCCGTATTCCGAAGGGAAAATAACCGTGT
>JAGCZN010000007.1 GCA_017959995.1 Clostridia bacterium | reverse complement strand
TTGTCCGGCGGCGCGCCAGCGCCGCCGCTCGTTAACTATACAAGGTGCCGTCTTATGCTCGTTTGCTTTTATATAAATATCATTTACGATTTACCGGCGCGGAATTTGAATTTGCGCACGACCGTAACCGTCCGCACGGCTTTTACTCATCACTTTGTCGATACGTCTATTGCAACGGCGTTAAAGATAAATCCCGCGGGTCTTCTTAACGATATGAAATCGTTCCTATAACCGTGTTAAAAAACCGATCCGGTATCGTCTGTGTTCAAAAGGGCACATTGTTTTACAGCGTATTCCGAGCCATTGTTTTTAAAATAAAAAAGTTGAAAAATTTTTCGGAAAACTATTGACAGGACGCTCATTCGGGTGTATAATAATCTTGAAAGCGTTTGGAAACGTTTCCAAAATCCGTTTGGAGTTATATCTGGTAAACAGATAAATTTTTTTGAAAATGATTGGAAACGATTCCAAATAATTGTTGTATTCGGTAATTGAAAAAAGCTCGGATAAGCTTAAAAATAAAAATAAGGAGTAAAATTATGAGAAGACTGATTAAACTTATTTGTTTGGTTATTTGTGGCGCGATGCTGGCGGTTGCGGCTGCCGGCTGTAAGAGCGGAGGCGGAGACGAAGACGATACGCCCGAAACGAAAGTCGTACGCATTTGGGTGCATAAATCCGAAGCGGAGGACGAGGGCAAAGTATATTCCGCCATTGCCGAAGCGTTTAACGAATCGGAATTCAAAACCGAAGACGGCAGAACTATTCGTATGCGCATAGAGTTTTATAATGACGCTTCTACGCTGAACAATGCGATCAATTCCGTTATAGTAACGGGAGGACTTCCCGATATTATAGCGGTAGATGCGCCTAACGTTGTGGCGTATGCGTCGGAGGGAGTACTTACGGATATATCCGGGTACATAGATGACGATACGCTTGACGATTACGTTGACAGCGTTATCGAGCAGGGCACGTATAACGGCGGGCTTTACGCTCTTTCCGCCATGGACGCGCCCACCGGTTTATATTATAATAAGGCTTTACTCAAAGAGGTGGGCTACACCGATGCCGATTTCGGCACTATAGAAAGGCCTTGGTCCTGGCCGGAAGTTCTCGCGGCGATGACCAAGTTGAAAACTGCGGGTAAAGCGTACAAAATAAAACTTAATCTCGGCTTCGGCGGGGAAGAGGGCTGCATTTATCTTTACGCTCCGCTGGTATATTCGGCTGGCGGATCGTTCGTAGGGACTGACGGCCGCGCTTCAGGCGCTTTTGACAGCGACGCTACCATCAACGGCTTGAAGATGCTTGAACCTTTCTTCGATACGGACGCGAACGGCGAAACCTGGGTTTACGACGGAAGTAACGACGATGCGCTCGCTCAGGGTGAAGTCGCTTTCGAAGTACACGGCCCGTGGAGTATTTCTTCCATAAAGAGAAATTACGCGGAATTCATTGAAAGTTACGATATAATGCCTTTGCCCGTTTACGAGGCAGGCGGTGTTCGCGGAACGGCCGGCGCGGGCTGCGGCAGTTGGTGCTTCGGCGTAACGCCCAACGCGAAAGATAAACACGCGGCGGCAAAAGCGGTTGAATATTTCACGGGCGCTTTTGCAAGTCAACTTCTCTATGAATCCATCGGTACTTTCCCGACGCATAAATCGTTATTTGACAGTATTACGGATTTCGGTTCCGGTCCCGCTCTTTCCATGGCGAATATCCTCACGGAAATAGCCACGCCGCGCCCGAAGGCGGTGAATTATCCGAAGATCACCAGCGCGTTCAACGATCTGCTCTCTTACGTTCAGACCAAGTACGGCGCAAGCGATTATAACCTTAAAAATTACGCTTCCGAACTCTGCGTGAATATCGACGCGGGTATCTGACGGAAAACCGTAAAAAGGTTACGATAAGGAGAACACGATGGAAAGTAACGGAAAGGCGGTAAGCCCGAAAAAAAAGAAAGTAAGGCGCGCCCACTTCAAACTTTTCGGTAAAAGTTACGGCGTAAACGATACCGTGGTGGGTGTGTCGTTCTTCCTTCCCGCGTTGATACTCGGCAGCATATTCGTTATAGCGCCTATGCTCATCTCGCTCGGGTATGCTTTTACCGATGCGAAACTGCTTTCGCTCAACAACGTTCACTGGGCGGGATTCAGGCAGTTCGCGCTGTTGTTCAAAGACAAGATAATGTGGAAGGCTTTCGGCAACAGTATGGAGTTTGTGGTAAAGGTAGTGCCGTTGCAGTTGTGCGCGTCGCTCGGGCTTGCGCTCATTCTCAATACTAAAATACGCGGAAACACGTTTTTCCGTTGGGCGTTTTTCGTTCCGGTAATGCTGTCGCTCGCGGTAACTTCCATGCTTTGGATGAACCTTTTCAACGAGCAGGACGGATTGATAAATTCCATCTTCGAATTTTTCGGGTTGCAACGGCAGAAATTCCTCAAAGATCCCGATCAGGCGCTCGATATCATTGTGTTCATATCGGCGTGGCAGGGCGCGGGGTATCAGATGCTGATTTTCCTTTCCGCCCTCAAGAATATCCCGCGGGATATTTATGAGGCCGCCGATCTCGACGGGGCGAATAAATTACAGGTTTTCTGGCACATAACGTTGCCTTCTATAAAGGAAACCTTCTCGTTCGTTCTCGTTACGATGCTTATAGGCGCCTTCCGCCTGATAACGCAACCGATGATAATGACGCAGGGCGGGCCGATAAATTCCACTATTACCATGTCTTATTACATATACAAGCAAGGCGTCGATTTCCGCGACGTAGGCTATTCCAGCGCTATAGCGTTCTTCTATACTATCGTAATGGCTACCGTGGCGCTCACTATCCGCAGATTGTTCGGAAAGGACAACACGCTATAGGAGGGCGGTTATGAATAAGACGATAAAGAAAAGAAAATACACCGCCGGCAAAATAACGTATAAGATATTATTTTATCTGTTGTTGTTCGTACTGTGCGTAATATTTCTATTCCCCGTATGGTGGATGATAGTAAACAGTTTCAAATCGCAATCGCTTATTTACTCGGATATGGGCGGATTCAGAACTTTTCTGCCGACCGCGCCGATAGGCGAGTGGTTTATCTCGTACAGACTGCTTTTCGTAACTTTCAAGGAATTCGGAAGGTCTATACTAAACAGCGTAACGTATGCCGCGCTGACTATTTCAGGGGTACTTATCATAAACTCGCTTGCGGGTTACGCGCTGTCGCGCTTTGTTTTCCCGGGGCACAAACTGATAGTATCCATAATAATATTGATACTTATAGTTCCGGTAGAAACGTCCATAGTTCCGCAATACGTAATACTGTTCAGACTGGGGCTTCTTAAAGTTCCGGTACTCGCGTATCTGATACCGGGTTTCGTAAGTCCGTTCTATATCTTTATGTTCCGCTCGTTCTTCCTCGGAATACCGAGGGAATTAGAGGAAGCCGCGTATATCGACGGCTGCGGCGGATTGAGAACGTTTTTCCGCATAATCGTTCCGTGCTCGCTCCCCGTTTTCGCAACGGTAGGCATATTCACCTTCATGGGGAGTTGGAACGAATACATCTTCGCGCAACTTATGTTTGCGGGGCACCAGTCCATGATGCCGTTGCAGACGTATCTGCAGATAATAAACAAATACCAACCGCAAGACCTCTCGCTCGTACTCGCATCGCTCACGTTCAGCACTATACCCATAGCCATAGTATACGTACTATTCCAGCGTTGGATAGTAGAGGGAGTGGCATTCGGCGGATTGAAATAAAAGGAGGAAATTTATGAAAAAAAGACACTTTTTGAAAATTCTTACGGCATTGTTCGCAACGGCGCTTTTCTTCGGAGTGGTCGCCTGCAACAATACGGAATCGGGATCGTCATCGGGTAAGAACGAGATTGAAACCGATCCTATGGAAGGCCGCCTCACTTTCGAACTCAATTTCGACGAGGAATCCGGCAACGACGTTTTCGATAACAAGGGAGACGCTTATCCCGTGGAATACGTGTTTGCAAACGCCGTTTTCAAGGGAGATGAGGAGGTACGCCGCATATCGCGCAGTGCGATAAAGGGTAACTGCCTCGCTTTCGACGGGTACTCCAACTATATAGAGATACCTAACAGCCGTGCCGGCGTTACCGGCGAGAGTTTCACGATAGACGTATTCGTGGCGCCCCGCTTCTTCGAGTACGACGGCGCTTCTTCCTGGGAAAACGGAAACGAAAAATTGCAGGTCATCGTAGGGCAGAGAGATCTTAATAAAAACGGTTTTGTCCTCGGTATGCATAAGTACGGGGATTGGTCGTTCCAACTCGGTACGGGCAGCGGTTGGATAAAGTGTTCCAACCCGATAGGCAAAGAACTCGAACGCTACGAATGGAATCATCTCACTTGCGTGTACGATGCCGAAGAAGGAAAAGTTTCCATTTACAAAAACGGCGAACTTATAAATTCCGTGGATTGCGCCGGCAAGGTATTTTCCATAGCCACCGTTCCCATGTTCGTAGGCATGGCGAACAATTCGGAAGTTACGGGAAATTATAATCTCAATATGTTCAACGGCCTTATGGACGAACTGTGTTTTTACAGCGGTTCTTTCACGGCCGAAGAAGTAGCCGCGCATCACGCCGCTTTCTGCGATGAAAACGGCAATCTCAAACAGGCGGTTTTCGAGGACGTGTGGCTGGATGAAACCATTCTCGACGACGATATGTATAAACCGCAATACCACGCCGCTCCTCCCCAGCACTGGATGAACGAGCCGCACGCGCTTTTCTATTACAACGGCAACTATCATCTTTTCTACCAGTTCAACCCCATCGGGCCTTACTGGAGAAATATTTGTTGGGGACATTGGGTAAGCCCCGATATGGTAAACTGGCGCAACGTTAAAGAGGCCATAGTGATGACGAGGAACAGCGTAGCCCCGGACGGTATATGGTCGGGTAACGCCGCGTACCGCGCGGACGGCACGCCCGTGCTGTTCTTTACGGCAGGCAACGATTCCCGTTCGGAAAATCCGCACTCCAATCAGAACGTAGCCATAGCCACTCCCAAAGATTTGAGCGATCCCGATCTTATAGAATGGGAAATGAGCGAATCCTGCGTGGCGATCCTCACGGAAGAAATGGGTTACGCCAGCGAATTCCGCGATCCTAACGTATATTATGAAGACGGAACCTGGTATATGGTAGTCGGCAGCCGCCTCTACAGCGAACAGGGCACCGCTTTCATCTATTCCACCACGGACGACAGTTTCCTCAACTGGGAATATCACGGATCCGTTCTCGAACTCAATAACTATCCGCGCTATTTCGGTCAGACGTGGGAGCTTGTAAATCTCACCAAAGTATTCAACGAATCGCGCACCGTATCCAAGTACCTGTTTGTTTTAAGTCCCGCGGGAAGCGGATCGGATAACGACGTATATTATTTCCTCGGCGATTTCGATAAAGAAACCAAACGCTTTATACCCGAAAGCGAAACGCCGCAACTTATGGACTACGGCAACAATTCGTTCACCGGGCCTACTATCACAACCCTTCCCGACGGAAGAGTAATGATATGCTCCATTATTCAGGGCCAGCGCAGCGGTTCCGACGATTACAACGCCGGTTACGCGCACACCGCGGGCGTGCCTCGCCAACTTTCGCTTGACGACGAAGGAAATCTTAAAGTTACGCCCATCAAAGAGCTCGAAAACCTCCACGACGGAAAAGCGGGCGAAGGCAGCGTTACTATATCCGATAAAGAGAGCGAAACTCTCTCCATTGCCGACGGGGATAAGGATATGATCCATCTCTCCCTTAAACTTTCCGACTTTAACGACGGCACGTTTACCATCCGCCTGAAAGAAACGGAGAACGGCAATAACTACGCCGCCCTTACGCTCAACGCCGATACCGACAGGGTTACCATCAATACGAGGAACGTAGGCGGGCATCAGCGCACCCGTACCAATAACGGCGGCGACCTTGAAATAGACGGGGATTTCACGGTTGAAATCTATATTGACCACGCGATGATAGAGATATATCTCAACGGGTACAAAACTATAACCGCCATGGCCTATAATACCGGCACGGGCATAACCTTCGGTTACGAAGGCGAATCCGAAGTGAAGGCCGATTACGAGCTGTACTTTATGCACGCTATCGGTCGCGGCCGTACGGAATAATCATGAACAGAATCCGGATATTATTGATATTCGCGCTCGCCGCGGTCACTGTGTGCGCCGCGGCGGCGTCAGGGGGCTGCGGCAAAAATAATTCCGCAAAAGACGGTCTGATACTGCACCTCTCGTTCGACGAGGGAAGAGGAAACACGGTAAAAGACAGTTCGAAAAACGTTGGCCCCGCCACGGTAGAGTACGTATTCAACACCGCCCGTACGCAACCGGCTCCGCAGGATCCTCAATGGAGAAAAAACGGCGTAGTCGGCGGGTGTATGTTGTTTGACGGTTATTCGAATTTTATCCGTTACGAGTACGGCGATATACACGTAAAGGGCAAAGAATTTTCCATAAGCGCGTATATTGCGCCGCGCGCGTTCGAGTACGACAGCCCGAATGCCGCTTCAAACGGAACGGAAAAACTAACGGCCATAGCCTCTCAGATGTACAGATCCGGAAGCGACGGAGAAGGTTTTATTCTCGGATACCAAAGACACGGCGCCTGGAGCTTTCAGGTGGGTATAGGCGAGCGTTGGCTTACCTTGTGGGATAACGGCCATCCGCTTAAAAAATACGAATGGAACCACGTTGCGGCGGTTTTTGACGGGCCGAGAGGGGAGATGGCGATATATCTGAACGGAGAGCTCGTCAATTCTATTACTTTTTTCGAAGGCGCGGAAATCGTTCCCGCGGCGGACGAATACCTGTATATCGGCAGGAACAGCAAACCGGCATCGAACGCCACGGCTTCGGAGAATATGGTAAGCGGGCTTATAGACGAGGTGAAATTGTATTCCTCGGTAATAAGCGCCGAACAGGTCAAAAAAGATTACGAAAAACACAAACTTCCCGAGATCGTTTACGACGATATACGCTTACAGAACATTCTGACCGAAGATTATTATAAAACGCAGTTGCACGGCGGGCCTTATCAGCACTGGATGAACGAACCGCACGCGCCCATGTATTATAACGGCGTATATCATATCTTCTTTCAATGCAACATTTTCGGCCCGTATTTCAAAGTCGGCGAAATATGTTGGGGGCATCTCGTCAGCGACGATATGGTAAACTGGCGCCCCGTAAAAGAAGCGGTAGCGCCTGCGGCAGGTTCCGTAGCGCCGGACGGCGTGTGGTCCGGCGGCGTCACGTATGACGACGAAGGAATACCGCTGCTGTTCTTTACGGCCGGTAACGACAGTTACGGTTCGGCAGGTCTTATCTCCAATCAGAACATAGGCATTGCGTATCCCGCGGATCCGAACGATCCATACCTTACCGAATGGAAGGTGTGCGATAATCTCGCCGTAAAGCAGACTTCCGGGCAGGGAAGGAGAGGCGAATTCCGTGACGCGCATATATGGAAAGAGGGCGATACCTGGTGTATGCTTATAGGTACCGGCAGTACGAAAACATCGGGCGGTTCCGCCATATTGTATACGGCTACAAGGCTTCACTGTAATTTTAACGGAACGGTAGATATGAACTGGCAGTATCGCGGACCGGTATACGAAATGACAAACCAACCGGCAAACCTCGGCAGAGTGTGGGAACTTCCCGTAATTTTACCGCTGAAAAATACTGCGGGCACAATACGGAAACATATATTCCTTATCTCGCCCGCACCGGCCGATTCCGCGGACAATAAAATATATTATTTCCTCGGTTCGTTCGATGTCGCCACAGGTAAATTCACACCCGATCCGGAATTTGATAACAACCCGCACCTGCTCGATTACGGCGCAAACGTATTTACCGGCCCCAGCGGAATGATAGATCCCGTCAGCGGCAACACATACGTGTTCTCGATCATGCAGGATCAGCGCACCCCGTCCGAAGTTGCGGCTTCGGGTTGGGCTAACTGCGTGGGTTTTGCCAGAAAAGTATGGCTTACGGATGACGGATCCGACGTTAAAATAAGCGTTGTTTCCGCACTTGATAACTATAACGAAAAAACCGTTTACGAAGCGTCGGGAGTAACCGTTTCGGAAGTAAATAACGCTTTAAGCGGGAAAGGAACGGATATGATGCGAATAACGGTAACGTTTGAAAACAACGGCGCAAGTTCATTCGGCGTAAACGTTAAAACAGGCAGAAACGGGCAGGATCTCACTTCGTTTACTTATCAGGTTGCCACCGGAACGATAGTCGGCTCAACGCTCAATAAGGGCAGTAACGCCAATCTCAACCGCGTGAGCGGATCGTTGTCGGCAAGCGGCGGCACGGTTAAAATGGATATAATAACAGACCGTTCGCTCGTTGAAGCGTTCTTCAACGACGAGAAGGCGATTTCGATACGCTCTTATGCCGATTTTAAGTCCACCGGAGTGGAACTTTTCGCCGAAGGCGGCAGCGTTACGGTTAAAAACGTTAAAATCTCGTCGCTTTCTCCGATCTATTGAGAGGAATGAGTATAAATGAAAATAAAAAAAATTATTTTCGGTTTTGTTTGCGTATGTTTGTTTTTATCGGCCATCGGCGGATGCGGCGATGCAACCGACAAAGAATATACGTTTCGCAACGCGGGATTTGAAATCGGAACGCTTACCGGGTGGACGGCCGAAGGCACGGCATTTACGAATAAAGGCGTAAGCGTTGCCCTCAAAGATAAAAACGGCGTAAGGTATAATTACGAAGGAGATTTCTTTTTCAGCGGAGCGGAAAGCGCGGCAGGTAACGCAACCGGCACACTTCTTTCCGAACCGTTCAAACTGAAGGGAAACGGCAAAATAGGTTTTCTTATCGGGGCGGGAAAAAATACTTCAAAATGTTACGTCGCGCTCGTCGGCGAGGACGGGGAAACGGAACTTGAAGTACGCGCCAATTACGAGTTTGACGAAAACGACATGGCGGACGTATTACACCGCGTAATACTTGACGGCAGTAAACATACGGGAAAAACCGTGAGGGTGAAAATAGTGGATAAAGACGCTGGAATTGACGGATACAACTACATAAACGTTGACGATTTTATCGTTAATTACCATGGAAGCGAATCGCCGACCGGAAAAATTTTTCTTGCCAATAATTATATTGAAGAAAATTCATATAAGGTAAACAAGCGTTATCGCCTTTCATATCACGTTATGCCTCAGATAGGTTGGTGCAACGATCCTAACGGTTTTTCGTATTTCGGCGGAAATATACACCTGTTCTATCAATATCATCCGTACAGTTCCGCCTGGGGGCCTATGCATTGGGGACACGTTACGTCGAAGGACTTCATCAAATGGGAATATCGGCCCGTGGCTCTCGCGCCGGACAGCGGTTACGATTCCAACGGCTGTTTCAGCGGTTCCGCAATCGAAAATGACGGAAAACTTTACCTGTTCTATACGGGGGTAAACGCGGGAGATAAGCAACTGCAATGTTTCGCAACGTCTTCCGACGGGTTTACCTTCGTTAAATCCGGCAGGAATCCGGTTATCAACGAGAGGCAACTCGGCCCGGGAATGACGGCCGCCGATTTCCGCGATCCGTACGTATTCAAAAAGGGCGGCGTATGGTATCTTATAGCGGGCACGAGGGTTAGCGGTTACGGCAATCTTGCGCTATACAGATCCGCCAATCTTTCGGAATGGCAGTTCGTGGGCTATATGCTGAACGTTTCCGATCCCGCCGCGCCTAACTATCGACTTACGGGGGTTTACGAGTGCCCCGCCTACGCGGTTGTTGACGGACACGAAATTCTTATATGCAGTCCGCAGAATCTTTCCGCGAAAGGCACGGAGTTCGAGAACGTTCATTCCGTTGTTTATATGGCAGGAAAACTCGATGCGGCAACGGGAAAATTCGTTTACGATAAATTCGGCGAAATAGACGGCGGATTCGATTTTTACGCCGCGCAAACCATGAATATGCCCGACGGAAGAACCGTTATGACGGCGTGGATGCAAATGTGGGATCGTACTTTCCCGACCGCCGCCGACGGCTGGGCCGGCGCCATGATACTTCCGCGCGAACTTTCCTATAAAAACGGCAGGCTTTATCAATCACCCGTAAGAGAAATAGAAAAATACAGAAAAAACGAAGTTAAGGCGTCGCGCCGCGAGATAGTTGACGGCGCAACCGTATCGGTCAACGGAATCGACGGCGACACTATCGAGCTGGAATTTTCGATAGAAGCGGGAAATGCCGAACGCAGCGGCGTCAGAGTATTTGCGGGAACTATACACGAAACGAGAATTTATTACGATGCCGCAACCGGCACCGTAGTTCTCGACAGATCACGTTCGGGAGTGAAAATATCCGGGGCAGAGGCAAACGGTTCTACCAGAAGCGTTAAAGTCGCTTTGGAAAACGGAGTTATAAAATTCCGAATTTTTCTTGACAATACAAGTTGTGAAGTGTTCGTGAACGACGGCTTTGCCGCGCTCACCGCAAATATATATGCCGACGATGCCGATACGGGCATAGAATTCTTTGCCGAGGGCGGCAACGCGGTTTTGGTAAATGCCGTTAAATACGACATAGTCGTATCTTAATAAATAAAAAGAAATAAATTTAGGAGGAAAAGTAACTATGAAACTCTTCAGAAAAATTGCTATTGCGGTTCTTTCGGCAGCGGTTCTCGTAATGGGTACTCTCGGTCTGGTTGCCTGCAATAATTCAGGCAACAGCGGTGACTCAAGTACTCCGGACAAACCTACGGTACCGTCCGAACACATAGTCAACGGCAGTTTTGAAAACAATGCAGACGAATCGACCTGGACGGGTTGGACCAAAGGCGGCACGGCTTTTTCGGCGCGCGGCGTAATATCCGGCAGCGAAGTCAACGGCGTAAACGTTGATAAAACGGGCGATAAATTTTTCAGCGGACTTGACGGCGGAACACAGAAAATGACGGGGACTTTGAAATCCGACGTTTTCGAAGTTATCGGAACCGGCAAGATCGCGTTCAAGATGGGCGCTGCAAAACACGGCGATAAAATTTACGTTCAGTTTTTCGAAGAAAACGGTGAAACCGCTCTCGCAACGGTTACGAATACCGATTTCGACGGCACGTGGATAACCGACCAACTCGTTCGCAAGATCGTCGATCTCTCCGAGCATATAGGTAAAAATATTTATATTCTCGTTACGGATGAAGATAATAACGACGATTACGGCTACGTCAATCTTGACGATTTCGTGATGTGCCTTACCGAGGACGACGTTGCAACGTACGAAGAGGAGCGCGCCGCGCAACTCGTGCGTTTCGGCGAGCCCACCTTCGATGAGGACGAAACTTCCAACTATATCCAGAACCCCGGCTTTGAAACGGGCGACCTCACCGGTTGGAAACTTATGGAAGGCACGGCTATAACCAACGCCAACGTTCTCCCCACCACGCAGTATTATTGGACCGACCGTTCCGTTTACGGCAACGGAGATTATTATCTTGACGGCAACGATAACGGCGGCATAATAGAATCCCTTACCGGTTCTATCCGTTCCAGCAAATTCACGCTCGGCGGCGACGGTTATATCGCGTTCAAACTCGGTTCCGGCAGCGGAAACTGCTACGTTGCGATATGCGACGGCGAAACCGACGAAGAACTTATCAGACAGAAAAATACTTCGTTCAGCGATCCCAAAACGGCGCTTATGCTTCTCCGCTATTATGTTGACGCTTCCAGATATCTCGGCAGAGTGCTCTACGTCAAGATAGTTGACGGCAACAGCGGCGGCGGCTTCGCGTTTATCAATGCGGACGACTTCCACGTTTCCATGACCGAAGCGGAAGTGAGGGCTTTGCAGGTTGCAGACTACTCTGCCGCTAAAAACGAAACTTATACCGGCGTGACGTATAACGATATACCCACGCTCCGCGATTATTACGAAAACTACAGATATCTCTTCCCGCTCGACGCTTTGCAGTTCACGCAGCGCGCGGAAAACGTAATACTTCAACTCTCCGACGACGCGTATAACCTCAACGATTATATCGCGAACGTAAAAGCGACCGTCGGCAGTACCGAAGTTACCGATATCGCTATAACCAAAGTAACTTACGGCGATACCGTAGTTACCACGGGCTTCAATTCCTTCGTATTCACGGATGAAGGATCGTACACCGTAACTTATACCGCAACTTACAATTCCGACGTTATAGAAGAAACGTTCATCGTTCTCGTTCGCGCGGGTTCGTACAACGTTATCAACGGCGACTTCGAAACCGGCGACCTCACCGGTTGGACGCCTTCCGATAACTGGGGTAAAGACGATGGCGGTAAATATACGGGCGTTGACAGCGCCGGCACCTACTGGGCAGAAGAAGCGCCCTTTAACAAACAGGGCACGTATTTCGTAAACGGCTGGAATAACGGAATAGAGGAAAACGCCACCTGGACGCTCCGTTCCTCCACCTTCCTGCTCGGCGGAAGCGGCTGGATAACCGTGAGAATGGCGGGTAACGCCGCGGCGGTGCGCGTTTACACCGAAGACGGTACGCTTGTAGGTTATTATAAACAGACGAGATTTAAGGACAGCGGATTTGCCGATTTAACGAAAGGCTCCTGGGCGGATATGGCGGTTTACGCGATAGATCTATCCGCTTATATAGGCGAAAAACTCTACGTTGAACTCTGCGATGAAAACGTAACCAGCGGCGGTTGGAAACACGCTTGGTTCGACGACGTAAATACCTATTATGAAGAGATCCCCGATTGGGAAAACAATTATGACGAAGTTGTGAACGGCGGGCAGGCCGCAGTAAGCGCAGACGAAAAAGTAAAAGTTCGTATCAACTGGGTTTACGCGGTAAATGCGATAATAGCCAACGGCAGCTTTGAAACGGGCGACCTCACCGGTTGGACTCCTTTGACCGAAGGCTGGACGAAATCCGAAGGCAAGTACGACGGCGTTATAAGCGACCAGACCTGGTGGGCCGAACAGATTCCGTAGAACATGAGCGGAGTTTACCACCTCGACGGTTGGACCA
>JAGCZN010000084.1 GCA_017959995.1 Clostridia bacterium | reverse complement strand
CGCCCACGTTGAAATGATGGGCCTTATAGGTATGGGCCACAACCCGATGGTGGGCGCCACGGTAGCGGTGGCGGTTGCCGTTGAAGAGGCTTTCAAAAAGTAAAATAATATATCAACGCCCGCCGCTTTATCCAAAAAGCGGCGGGCGTTTTTGTTTGCTTAAAATGCGGTTTTTTCGCGTTTTAGGGCATTTATTCGGAACGGAGCGCTATAACGGGGTCCTTCTTTGCGGCGAGGCGCGAGGGGATTATCCCCGCGATCAGCGTAAGCACCACGCTTACCGCCACCAGCGCTATTCCGCCCCACCAAGGAACCGCGGCTATACCGTGAAGATCCGCAAGCGCGGCGAGTATCATATTCACGGGCACGTCAAGCAGGACCGCTATCGTCACGCCGAGAAGCCCCGCCACGAAACCTATTATAAACGTTTCGGCGTTGAACACGCGGGATATATCCCGTTTGCTTGCGCCTATGCTCCTTAAAACGCCTATTTCCTTCGTCCTTTCGAGAACGGAAATATAAGTTATTACGCCTATCATTATCGAAGAAACCACCAGCGATATGGCAACGAAGCCTATAAGAACGTAACTTATCGCGTTTATTATAGTACTTACGGACCGCATCATAAGCCCGACGTAATCGGTGTAACTTATTACCTCCTCGTCGGCGCCGCTTTGTTTCGCCTCGGTGTTATAATTTTCTATCCAGGCTACTATCTTGTCCTTCCCTTCAAAATCCGCCGCGTAAATGCTTATGGATTGCGGCTCGTTTTCGTCGGCATAGCCGAGGCTGGCAAGGCGTCTTTCGTAAGTTACGTAGCGCGAAGCGTACGCGCGCGACGAACTTTGCGCCGCTTGTTCGAACACGGCTATCAGGGCGGCCTCGGCCTCTTCTTCCGTCATTCCCTGTTCCACGTAAAATGAAACCATTGCCGCGGTAACTTTCTCGGTCAACGCGGAAACGGTTGCCGCCTGCGGATAGTAAGAAGAAAGGAAATTCGCCACGTCGAATTTCACGTCGTCCAAAGAATACTCGTATTCTTCGGGCGTGATGAAAGGTTTACCCCTGTTGAGTACGTCCTTATCGGGGTTGTTGAGTTGCCATTGAACGAGATAGGATTCGGCGGATTTCTCCATCACGTATCGCGTAAGGTCCGGACCGTAAGCGAGAGTACCGTTTATGGAAGTTCCCGCAACGGCAGGCTTCGGCTTTACTATTCCCACAACTTCAAGGTCGATACCGCCGGCGGCGGCTTCCTCGTCTGACTTTTTCGTTATATTTACGGTGCCCGTTTCAAGCTCGTGCTCGTCGTATTCGTATAAATCGGGCGACAGCACGAGTTTGTATTTTAAGCCGAGTATCTGATCGTAAGTGAATTTTATATCCGGCCTTTCCTCCCCCTCGGAAGGTTGAGAAAGAATATCGGAAAGGCTGAGAATACCGAGCGACCACAGAACGTAGTCGTTTATCTCCTCTTTCTCGTCCAATACGACGAGTAGCTCGTTGTAAGATTCGGGCCATCGGCTGTTTTTGCCGATAAGATCGTACTGAGATCTGATAAGTTCGTCGTTATTCAGCATTTCCGCCCAGGCGTTGAGCGAAAAGCCCATCATCGAACTTATATTTCCCATGGAAACGGACGACGTGCTCACCCTCTGCGTGGTTTTGGAAGCGTTCAGCGGATGAGTGCCTTCGAAGAATATATTAAGGTCGAGATCGTAATCGTATTTAACCGCCGAAATCGACTTTTTCAACTCCTCGTCTTCCTCGAAGGCCTTTTTGAATTTGCCGAGTTGGTTGGTTTTCGTCTGTTCGTTCACGGCGTTGAACATATCGGCCGCCAAACGGTTTACGTAAACGGTTTCGGGTTCTTTTTCCCGCTCTTTGCCGCTCGCCACGCCGAGCAGGGCGGACGCCATAGCCGTCATATCCACGGTTTCACGCTCGATGGTGAGCGGGTAACTTGACAGGGTATCCTCCTGCACTTTATTTATATAAAGCTGAAAACCGTCGGAAAGGGAAAGTATAAGCGCTATGCCTATTATGCCGATGCTTCCCGCGAACGATACGAGTATGGTTCGCGCCTTTTTGGTAAGAAGGTTGCGAAAAGATAGCGTAAGCGCGGTAAAGAACGACATAGACGGCCGTTTTTTTCGCGTTTTACGGGGCTTCTTCTTTGTATCGGCGGATTCTGCGGATTCGAAATATTCTTCTTCCTCTCTCTTTTTAAGTTCCGCTTCTTCCAAAAGAACGGCGTATTCTTCGGGCGATACGGGGTTGGTATCGGAGATGAGTTCCCCGTCGGAAAGGCGCACGATACGCGTGGAATATTTTTCCGCGAGATCCGGGTTGTGCGTTACCATTATAACCAGTTTATCCTTGGCTATCTCCTTTAATATATCCATTATCTGAACGCTGGTTTGCGTATCAAGCGCGCCGGTGGGCTCGTCGGCAAGGATAATATCGGGGTTGTTCACTATAGCCCTCGCTATGGCCACCCTCTGCATCTGCCCGCCCGAAAGTTGGTTGGGCAGTTTGTTTATCTGCTCTTTCAGCCCCACCTTTTCAAGCGCGCGCTTTGCGGCCTCTCTCCGTTCCTTGGCGGATACGCCCGAAAGCGTAAGCGCAAGTTCCACGTTGCCGAGTACCGTCTGATGCATTATAAGGTTATACGTCTGAAATACGAAACCTACCGTGTGGTTTCTATAGGTATCCCAATCGCCGTCAACGTATTTTTTGGTGGAAACGCCGTTAATTATAAGATCCCCCGTGGTGTAGCGGTCAAGCCCGCCGAGAATGTTTAATAGCGTGGTTTTTCCGCAGCCGGAAGCTCCTAAAACGGAAACGAATTCGTTATCGCGGAAATCCACGCTCACCCCTTTAAGGGCGTGAACTACGGTATCTCCGGTAACGTAGTCCTTATGAACGTATTTCAAAGAAAGCATAATGTTCTCCCGTCGGCCCGCGGCCGAAAATCTTTATACGGTTTATTTTATTTTACAGATTATACCACAATAATGTTAATTTTGCATTAAAAAAGAAGCCGAAAACACATTTTTTAAGCCCAAAATAAACCGTTTTCTTCTACGCAAAAAAATTTTTTTGAAAAAATGTAAAAAATTTTACATAAAACTATTGACAAAGTTAAAAAGGCGTGCTACAATATTAGCAGATAAAGCAAGAGAGTGCCAGCAATCAATTAAAGTGATTGCCAGTACAAATATAATATAAGGAGATTAAAATTATGAAAAACTATCTTATGAAAAATAATTGTAGCAATTACGACCTTTTCGACGCATTCGATAACTTCTTCGCTCCCGCGTTCTTCGAAAGAAAGAGCGATATACGCGCCAACGTAAAAGAAACGGATAACGGTTACGAATTTTCCTTCGCAATGCCCGGCTTCAAAAAAGATGAAATAAGCGTTTCTTTGGAAAACGGCTATCTTGACGTAAGCGGCAAGAAAGAAAACAAGGAAGAAAACAGCAAAAACGGCTATCTCCGCAGAGAGATAACCGAAACGTGCGAGAGAAGCTTCTACGTGGGCGACCGCGTAAAAACCGATGACGTAAAAGCGAAATACGAAAACGGTATTCTGGAACTGTTCGTTCCGAAGGAAGTTCCCGAAGCGCCCGCTTCGAAGTTCATTGCAATAGAGTAATACCTTGATTGCGGTATAGCCGCATATACCTCCTATCCCTCCTTTTTTATAGCGCCGCGGCCGAAAGGCCGCGGCGCATAAATTTGTAAAATAAAAAACCGCGGAAATATCTCCACGGTTTTTCGCTGCCGTTTTACATAACGAACATAGTGAGCACGAAAGCTCCTACGGACAACCAGAATTCCACGGTAGGCTTTTTACTTCTAAAAAAGTTGAACGCCACTCCGCCGAGCGCAAGCAGGTAAATGAATATGCACATTATCCCCGCGAACACGGCGCTTGCCGTGAAGTTCAAAACTATTCTGGTAACTATGAGAAGGAACATAGCCGCAAACGCAAACAAAACGTTCACCACTCTTTCGGAAAGGGAAAGGTTGATTTTTGTTTCGGTTTGCTTTTCGGCGGTATTTTCGGTTTGAACTTCTTTTTCTTCCATGATTTTTCTCCTTGGTTTAATTTATTATATTTTAACATAAAATATTACTCTTGTAAACAAGTTTTCCCAAAAATCGTCTGTTTTTGAGAAAACGGAGTTCAAAAATATCAAAAACGCCGCGTAAAATTACGAATCGGCGTTCATATTTGCAACCGATTCCGTACGATTTGAACGCAAGCCGTTTTTTCTCCGCATAAGCCATGCGGCTGTCGTAAGTCCGGTTAAAGCTGTTTTTCCGTAAACGTTTACGGCAGTCCGGTTGCTTTTTACTTTTCTATTTCCCGCTCGAAAAGTTTAACCCATTCGTCCGCTATAAGAGTGGCGCCGGCGATATCGGGGTGAACGCCGTCGAACAGGTACGGTTCAACGCCGAACTTTTCGGCGGCTTCGTCAAACTTCTTTTGCAACGGAAGAAAATACAACCCGTATTCGGCGGCGAGTTTTTTTGCGACCGCTGAATATCCTACAACCTCTTTAAGCGTGGGATACGCTTTTTCGATCATCGGCGAATAAAGCACGAACGGCTCGCAAATTATTATTTTTACGTCGGGCAGGCGTTTCAGCGTATCCTCGATCAGCATGCGGTAAACTTTTTCCCAACGAACCAGATCCACGCCGTTACCGTAATCCACCTCGTGCCACAAATCGTTTATCCCTATCAGAATACTCAATACGTCCGGCTGTTCGTTCCACACGTCCGCCTTGATCCGCGCATACAGGTCAACTACGCGGTTACCGCTTATTCCGCGGTTGATTATTGTGTGTTTTAAGGGGTTTTTACGGAAAAGTTCGCTTGCAACAACGAAGGGATATCCGTTTCCGTAAGTCCAGATCGCCGGAATATTCGGCTCTCTGTTTCTGCACATATCGGTGATGCTGTCGCCGAAAAACAAAATTTTCATAAGTAGCCTCGATCGTAATTTTGCCCGCGTAAATTTTTTCGCAAGCGCACGAATGAAAACAGTATATATCAAATTGCGTATTTTGTCAACTTTCTGAAACGCGTAACGCTTACCGCAAAGCGCTGTCCGTAAAAACGAAAAACGGCGGCCGCCCCGCAAAAGGGCTGCCGCCGAGTGGTTTTTCCGCACGCCGGAAAAATTTCCTGTATATCCGTACTATTCGCTGAAACCGTACGCGCCGGTACTCAGATTGTATATAGCGGAGTACCCCGTTCCTTTATTGAAACGGAAAGTGGCCTGGCCGTTTCTTACGGTAACGTAAGAGAGCGTGTAGTAGTAGTCGGTTGCCTCGTCCCACAGCAGAATCCTGCGAACGAACAGGCCCGCGTCAAGATAATCACGTATAACGTTCTTGTTGTAATTGCTTACGGCGGTTATCTCCGAGGCGGTAGCGTTCAGCGATACGTATTTGAGTATGCACGGCGTAAGCGCGGTGGCAACCTGCGTGATTATCGGATTGAGTTCCTGCATTACGTAGTAAACTACGTCTTCGGCAGACGGCGCGTCGATAAGATCGGAGTAACTACCCGAAGTGGCAACGTCCGCAAGTCCGCTTACGTATGCCGCCGATAGGGGGTGATTGGCGTCGATAACGGTTCCGCCGCCCCCGCCCGAGCCGGAATTTCCGAGAGCGGTTAGACCGGCGTTCACCTCGTTGAGAATCGTCTGCATTCTGTCAACGTAATTGTACATGGTTTGCTGCAGACGGTACAGAACGTTCGGTTCTCTGCCGGTGAGATCTTCGTACGCGTCTATGGAAGAGTTAACGCGCAAAACGAACTTTTCCGTGGCGAAAACCGTTTCTCCCGTCTGGTCGGCAAAGGAAATCTGCGCGTAAAGATCCCCCGCCACCGCGGTTACGTTCCCGTCGATCGGCCATACTACGGAAAGAGCGTTTTCTTCTTCGTTCACCTCAAGCAGAATCTTGTCGGTACTGCCGTCGCCCCTTTCTATATTGGCGTACGCGTTCATTTCAGAAAGGTCAATCCCGTTGTATTCCCTGTCTATAAGGAAAGTAATTACGTCAACGTTTCTCTCCCCTTCCATAACGGTAACGGAAGGCAATAGCACCTTTTTACCTATAATTTTTGCCGTCAAAATAATTCTCCCCGCGGGCAGCGCAAGGTTTAACGGTCGATAATATTATAACATTTTATTCTGAAAACCGAACGGCCAGCGCCACTATCTGTATTTGGCAAGCAGGGTTATAAGCCCGCCGCAACCGGCCGAAAGCCTGTTCTTTTCCTCTTTTTTGCGGCAGTCAACGGGAAAAACCGTAAGTTTTTCACACTCCGCCAATCTTTCGGCGTCCTCTGCGGAAAGATCTTTCGCTTTAAGATAATTTATACTGTTTCTTAAAAATTTTTCGCCTAAAACTTCCTTTTCCGTGTAATCCTGCATTGCCAAACGCTCCGCGCGCCTGAGCGGAATTTCACAAATAACCGCCTTTTTCACGCGTTTTTCGCCATTATAGCAAACGTTGCAAGCGGAAGGGCGCACTCGTTTTTCCCTCTTTTCAATAAAACTTGCCGCTGCCGAACGTACCGCGTATACCGCGCCCAGCGCAAAGCAGCACGCCGCTACGCCTAACGAAAGATACGCAAAAGCCCCGCTATACAAAACCCCGTGAAAAAATTTTTTCAACATAAAAAACCTCCGCCGAAATTATTGCCGCGGCGAAGGTTTTTATACGTTTTATCGTTACAGTTCAACGCGCTCGCCCGTTTTAAGATTGAAAAGCGTTTTGGAAATAACTTTTCCGCCCGTTATCTTTTCCGCGGCGTAGGCGTAAAGTTCAAGCTGGCGCGCGTAGTGTTTTTTAAGCCCCTCCGCCGAGCGCGAAGAAACTTTGTAATCGGCAATCTTTATTCCCTCGGGCGTAAAAGCGATAATATCTATTACTCCCTGAACCAGTACTTCGTCGTTTCCGCCGCCCGTAACTTCGGCCGCAGGCATAAGAACTTCAAACGGAAGTTCCCTGTAATATTCGGCGCGCGGGATGTGGAAAAAATCCGCCTGCAACGCGCGCGAAACGTTTTCTTCTTTTATAAGTTCCGCCCATTCCGCGGATATACCGCCGTTTTCGATAAACTCCTTTTTCTGCGCGATAACGTCGGATACGGAGGACTTTTCAAAATCCGCAAGCTCCATAAAACGGTGATAGGCGTCGCCTACGGTGCGGGCGTCCGGCTCGTCGGGGAAAAGCGTATGAACGTATTCGCCCTCCGTTTCCGTCCCTCCGAGAAGCGACGTTACCGAACTTTTTGCGGGGGAAGCGGTATCGTGCGGGTACGCGAACGAAAGATTTTTCTTCATAGCCTCTTTCAGAACGCCGTCCGCCTTGCCCGCGATAAGATCCCGCGGAGATTTTTCAACCAGAAGTCCGTTTATTTCATCCTCGTCCAAAACCGAAACGTCCACCGCGCGGGAAGAGATCATCTTTGAGTAAGAAGCAGCGGAAAGAACGTCCGCCGCAGTTGCGTTTTCGGGCACTTCTTTAACGGTTTCCGTGAGATAAAGGCGGCTTTTCGCCCGTGTAAGCGCAACGTAAAGCACGCGCATTTCCTCTTTCGCGCGTTCAGCGCGGTAACGTTTTTTCAGGTATTCCCTTAAAAGATTCGTGGAAACCGTCATATTTTCGAGATCGTATGTTTTAAGCGAAAAACCGTATTCCCTGTCTTTGATCAATTCCTTGCTTATATCCGAATTGTTGAACTTCGTGTGAAGCCCCCCCACTATGACCACCGGAAATTCCAGACCTTTCGACGAGTGTATGCTCATAATACGAACGGCGTCCGCCACGCCCGCTTCCGTAACGGAAACGTAATCGGCATCGGAATCCAAACGCGTAAGAAACTCTTTAACGGTTATCGGCTTCTCCCCGCGTGACGCCTCGTATATCAGTTTATTTATGCGTTTCAGGCGGGTTTTGCCATCCTGACGGGCAGCGTAATACAGGTCTATATTCCGCTCTCTCACCGCTCGTGAAAGTATCCCGCCGGCGCCCTCGTAATCGGCGAGAAACCGAAGTTTTTCTATATAGGCGAAAAATTCGTTCAGTTTGTCGGCAAGTTCTCCGGTAACGGAAACGCGGTATTTTTCAACTGCCTCGTAAAAAAATCCGAACGTCTTTTCGGTTTTGCCTTCCTCCCTGAAAATTCCGTCGGCAGTCCTGCGTATCAGGGGCAGTTCAGCATCTGTAAAGCCCCCCGTAGGTCCGCGCATCACGGCGCATAGGGGAACGTCTTGTCGGGCGCAATCTATAACGCGCAGCAGAGAAACCAGATGCCGTATTTCGGGATACGCTTCCACTTCCCTTTTCAGTTCCGAAGATACCGGGATATCGTTATCGGCAAGGGCGTCGGCAATTTTTTTCGCGTAGGCGCCCGATATGCTGCGCAGCAGAATAACTATATCCCCGTAGCCGTACGGCGCTCCGTTTCCGTCAGCGTCGGAACGCGGGATAGAAGTTATCTCTCTTATAAGCGAGGATATAAGCACGCCTTCTTTAACGGCCTCGTCGGCGGCGGGCGCAAAAAGATTTGCCTTAACGCTATAAACCCCCTTTTTTGCGGAAAAATCCGCGTTTTCCGTTTTAGCGGGGCGTAATGCGAAAAGTTTTGCATATCCTTTTTCACCGTTGCCTCCCGTCATGGGAGAGGCGGCGTAGCGGGTTCCGGAAGTTTCCTCCGTCATAATTTCCGAAAAAATACCGTTCACGCATTTTATAACTTCTTCGCCGCTTCTGAAATTGGCGGTGAGCGTAAGCGCCTCGCCCCCGCCCGATAAATACTTTTCGAACTTGTTCTGAAAAATATACGGATTACATCCGCGGAAAGCGTAAATACTCTGCTTTACGTCGCCCACCATAAACATATTGTCGCGTCCGATACGGCTCAGAATTTCTTCCTGCACGCCGTTCGTGTCCTGATATTCGTCGGCAAAAACGTAATCGTAGCGGGAAGAAACCGTTTTCCTTATCTCATCCTTATCCAGAAGTTCCAGCGCAAAGTGTTCCAGATCGGAAAAATCCACCACGTTTTCTTCCCTCTTCAGCGCCGAATACTCCTTTTCAAACGCAAAGCACAGATCGAAAAGCGCCTGCGCCGCGCCGTGCATAACTATAAGTTTTTCGGCCTGCGCTTCAGCCGTTTCGTTTCCGAAAAGCGAACGGAGATATTTCGCCTCATCCGTAAAATCGGCTTTTAAGGATTTGAGTTTTTCCTTTACCGAAAAAAGATACTCGTCGTTGATTTTAACGCTCGGAAGTCTGAAATCCGCGAAGTGCGCCGCACGCGTCATTCCGTAAAGGTCCTTCGCGCCGATAACCGCTTCCACGTTGTTTATAAGCGTCATACACACTTCTTCGTACCTTTTTGCGCCAATGGCTTCAAATTCTTCCGAAACGGCCCGCAACTCGCGATCGATCCGATTAAAATAGGCCTGATAATACGCGAAAAAGGCGGTTTCCGTTTTTTTATAGCCTTCCGCGGAGTACAGCGCCACGGCTTTTTCGGCAAACTTTTCGGGATACGCTTCGCTCGCAAAGAAATCGTAAAGATCAAGCACGGCGGTTTTCAGGAATTCGTCGCTCCTGTACCGCACGAATATCCCCAGCGCCTCGGTCAGGGCAGCGTTCTTTTCTTCGTACAGCCTGTCGAAAAGGCCGTTTATCGCGCGTTCGCGCAAAATATCCGACTGAACCTCGTCGGCAACGGCAAAGGTCGCGTCCAGCCCCAGCTCGTAAAAATAGTTTTTTATAAGGTCGTTGCACAGAGAGTGAAAAGTGGATATGGCCGCCATGGGAATATCCGCAAGTTCCGCTTTCAGTCTTTCGGCGGTGGCGGCGTCGGTATCGGGCGCGTTTATTTTCTCCGTTATCGCGCGCACGAGTTTTTCTTTCATTTCCGCGGCGGCAAGGTTCGTAAAAGTTACCGCAAGCACGTTGGAAACTTTCGTTTTCCCTTCCAAAATCAGGCGGATAAGACGCTGAATCATAACGAAAGTCTTACCGCTTCCGGCGGAGGCGGAAACCAAAACGTTGCCTTTATCGCACATTATCGCGCGTTTTTGCTCATCCGTATAATTCATTCTTCCTCCACGGCCTCCGCTATGGTTTTATCGGAAACGTTCTTTTCCTTGCGCGCTTTTCCGCGCGTGCCGTCGAACCCGCAAACGCCTGAATATTTGCAATATTTACACTTGTCGCCGTAGGGCGACGGGGCGATAACGCCTTCGGAAATTTCTTCACAACCGCGTTCGGCTATCTTAACGGCGTATTTCAGATACGCATCGAAAGTTTTATCGTCGAGCGTTGCGCCGGACGACGAAGCTTTCAGTTCGCCGTTCTTAGAGCTGAACTTCACGTCGAGAACGGAATTGTAACCGCTTCCGTCCTTTTCTTCTCCGCCGCCGGTGGCGGAAATCACGTCGCCGCTCATAAGCGTTTTTCCCTTTAAGGCGTAAACGTTTTCATCCTCGTTGCCGGAAAATTTATCGCTTACGGGGAAGTAATACGCGCCGCCCGCTTTGCCTTCGCGCTGCAGAAAGGCGTTCATATACAGGTAAAGTTGCAGATTGTTGCCCGTGTAAAAATCTTCCGCCTCGTCGTGGATCTTTCCCGTTTTATAGTCGATTATTCTCACGTATTCGCCGCACTTATCCACCCTGTCTATCTTGCCTACAACCTTTTTCACCCCGAACGAAGTGTTCAGTTTTACGGCTCCGTATTTGGCGCCGTCCTTGAATTTCGCTTCCGTTTCCACGGGAACGAAGCCCGAACCTTCAAGCTGGGTAAAAACGGCGTAGGCCACGCGGCGGGCCT
Source organism: Clostridia bacterium (assembly GCA_017959995.1). Lineage (GTDB taxonomy): Bacteria > Bacillota > Clostridia > Christensenellales > Borkfalkiaceae > RGIG3732. The sequence continues at coordinate 4,073 of JAGCZN010000084.1, read as the reverse complement.
CTCTGCCCACGTAGTTAAAAAGCGTTTCGTATCTTTCCGCCGAAAGATAACGGGCAAAGCGGAATTCCGCCTTTCTTTTTTCAAGTATTTCATTCACCACGGCGTCGCTCGACGCCCTATCCGTGATTTTTCTCTTTTCCCCGTCTGCCTTCAGATACGCGGCGTAATCTTCTAGCACCGCGTGAAGGAAATTTCCGAATTCGTTGCTTCTTACCTCTCCCTCATCCCTGTCTCCGAGTTTCAGGCCGTATTTCATAAAACAGGCAAACGGACAGCCGAAGTAACTTTCCAAAACGGACGCGCTTACCGTTTCCCCTCCGAGAATAAGGTCTGAACCGGCGCTAAGTTCGGTAGCTATTTCCGATCCGCTCTCCGTAAGAAGTTTTTCCGCGCGATCGGCTTCATCGGGTAAAATATCGCGTAAAGCGCTGATATAGGTGGTTTCCGCAAATAAAAAGTCGCGCAGGCCATCCTTATATTCTTTGGCGCCGCTTAAAAATTCCCTCATTGCGGGGCGGGGCGCGGAATACGCCGCGCGTGAAAATTCGCGGCGCGCTTCTACCGAAAGGTCGGCGCGGTGAACGGCATCGGCGGCGGTTTCAACTTTTAACGGTCGGCCGTTTGCGGAAAACACGGCGGTAAAATATTCGAAAATTCTGCCCTTTGCCCTGGGTTTTCCGTCTGCGCCCGCGGCGGGGCGGGAAAGATAAAGCCCGTCGGAAAACGACAAAAGCGCCGCGCCTACGTTCTCCTTTTCCCTGCGGTTCACAATGCGTATTTTCGGTTCTACGATAAGATTGAATTTTTCAAGCCGGTTGAGATCGCGGTCGGTCAGCACGGCGGTATCGCTTTTTGAAAAAGGCACGTCGCCGTTAAGTCCCGCGGCGAACAGAATTTTGTGTTCAAGGTATTTGCATTCTTTATAGTCGCCTACGTAAACCGCGTCGGAAAGTTGCGGAATTACCGAAATTTTACAGGCGGCAAGCCCCGAAGAAAGTACGTTTTTATAATCGTTTACCGAAATTTCCGCTCCGCCGAGTATGCGCCTTACCGAAAAGAGAACGCCCAGCGTTTTTTCGTAAGCCTGTCCGGTAAAGGCGGCGTCGGCAAAGTTTCCGTATTTTTTAAGGGTTTCGGCATTTTTTTCGGCTTTTTCACGCACGCGGCAGGCCGAAAGAAGATTTTCCGCGGCGTCGGTAAATTCGGCAACCGTTCCGCACTTTGCCGCAAAGGACAGCATCCGCTTCCTTTCCGTTTCGAAAACGTTTATCTCCTCGTCCGTTCCGTACTCGTTTTTGTCGTTTAACGTGAGAAAAAGGCCGTTTTTAATATGTTTTGCCGTAAGCGCGTTGCGAAGTATGAAATTTTCGAACAGGTCGGAAATTCTCTTATCTTCCTGCCAATACGGGTTTTTTTCAAAGGCGATCACGTCATCCGCGCGGAAATTGCCACGCAACACGTTGAGATACTGAAGGGTAAGATCTGCCAGCGGATGCGACGAAAGCGCCCTGCGGCTGTCGAGAAAGAACGGTATGCCGTAATCCGAAAAAATCCGCGTGAGCGGCACCCTGTAACTTTCGGGATTTCCCACCGCAACCGCTATTTCGCGGTAACGCGTTCCCTTTACCGCCTCCGCCCTTATAAGAGAGGCTATGCGGTTTATCTCGTCGTCACAATCAACGGCCTCGTAAAGGGATATTTTATCCGTATCGGTTTTCGGCGCGGAAAAACAGGTGGGATCGAACAGATATTTCATTATCGCACGCTGCTCTTTTCCGTATACGGTATTGCTTTCATAAACGGAAAAGTCGCATTTTTCGCGTATTATCGACTCTTTCAGTTCATTGGTGTAAAATTCGGTATTTTCACCGCCCAGCGCAAAAACGATAACGTTTTCCATATTTTTCGCAAGCGCCCTGACTATTCCGAGCCCTTGGCGTGTAAGCGAAGAAAACCCCGCGAGCATAGCGGAACAACCCTTGAACTCATCCGCCTCCAACAGCGCGGGCATAAGCGAAAGATACGAGTTGCTATCGAAAAATCCTTCGGCGGCTATATAATTTTCGTATTCGTTATACAGGGTGACCACGTCGTCTATTTTACTTTTGAGCCCGCCGCCGAGTTTTTCCGCGCCCGCGGCGAGATCGAATGGCGTAACGTTTGCGCTTTTTAGCTGCGCTATCAGTTCGTAAAGCGTTACCGCCGTGCCGGGGCTGTGGGCGCTACGCCTGAAACAAGAAAGATTTTCCGCATTCCTCATAAGAATGTTCTTAACCGCCATGGCAGAGGACTCTCTATCCAAAACGACGCCTTTTTCACGTGAAAAACGGTGTATAAAACGGCTGAACGAAGTTACGTGAACGTTAAAAGTTCCCCCGCCGCAAGCGCGGGCGACCTCACTTTCCAGACTCATCGTCAGCTTATCCTCACAGAATGCGAACATCTTTTTTTTAAGATCTTTTCCGAACGAAGCGGCGCACTCTCCCGCCTTTTTTATTATTTCGGCGTAGGTTTTGCAAAGATAAAGTTTAAGCATGCGAATATTATAACACAAGGCGCGCCCGCCTGACAACTAATTTGAAAAACGCCTGCCGAAAAACATTTACATTTACTTTCACTTATGTTATAATAATAAAACCACGAAAACAGTTTTGCCTTCGGGCAAATGCGGAGAAATATGAAGAAATTTTTTATTTTACTGCTCGCCGCCGTAGTTGCTACGTGCACCGCGGCGTGTTCCCGCCAGACGGTTACCTACTCGCCCGAAAAACCTTATTGGCTTGATAAGGATTCCTACGGCAATACCGTTAAGGTGGATTTTTCGGAAACCTGCCTCTACCGCGTTTCGCACAAACAGGCGCAAACGCCGAACGCCGCGGTAAGCGTGGAATATTCTGACGACTGCGTTTATAAAACCGAACTCGTTGCGGCTAAATACCCCGAAAACGGCGAAAATTACTGCTATCTTCTGACCGTAACTTACGATATGAAGGGAAAATACAAGGCGGGAGAAACGGAATACCCGTTTGAAGATCTTACCGTGTACCGCACCTACTTCACGTGGGACAGCGGCTTCAACTTCATTTATTCCGAACAAAAAGCGCAATCCACCCTGCCCGTGAACGCCGCTGCCGCTAAGGACGATAAAGGAAACGTTATAGCACAGATAGCCTTTGAAACCACCGTTTCATACGAGGGAAACAAGGCGGAAACTTCTTTTGCGATAACGGGCGGAGACCCCTCTTACTTCGCGTTGGACGACGGGTTTGCTTCCACCTTCAAAAAATACAATAAAACAAATTATATAGACGCAAATATGCTTGCGTACGCGTTAAGGGCGTTTGATTTCACCCCCGAATTGAATTATTCCTTTACCACTATCGACGCGCTTTCAAACACCAAACACAACATGCAATACAGGGTAAACGAAGCGACGAAGATAACCGCCGTAAATCTTAAAAGGAACGAAATGTATCTCGGAGATACTTCGTTCAAAGAAGACGGGACCCTTGTAAACGGCGAAGGCAAGCGTTACGATAAAGTTCTTGAAGCAGACGCGTATTCGGTAGACGTGCGCCTGAACGAAACGTATAACGGCACCGCCATGACCTGCGTTTACTTTGCCGACGCGGCCGTTCACCGCCACTATATGTATTCGGCATTGAACGTTCTGCCGTATAATCTCGGAACTTTGGAATATACCCTGACGGAAATAAACATCAACGGATAAGGGCGGCGTACCCGAAAAAAACGAAACGTCTGATTCCGGTCTTTGATTTTCCGTTGAAACGCGGCGATAAAATTTATCGCCGTATTTTTATGTTTTTTTCATACACTGTTGACAAACACCTGTTTACGACGTATAATATATATACCCCCATAGGGTATATAAGGAGCGTTTATGGAAAAGAAAAAGTGCGCGCACTGCGCGGAAAGAAAAACCGAACGGCAGGAAAAAGATCTTTCACGGCTTATAAAACGCCTTAACCGCATAGAGGGCCAGATACGCGGGCTTCGCGGAATGCTTGAAAACGGCGCCGCTTGCGCGGATATTTTAACGCAGTCGTCGGCGG
>JAGCZN010000083.1 GCA_017959995.1 Clostridia bacterium | reverse complement strand
TGTTCGACGATCTTTCCTACGACGGTAAGCAGCGTTATATCCTCGAACTTTCCAATAAATATCTCGACGCGCTCGAACGTTACCGCAAAGAGAAGGAATACGGTTGCGTTTCGTTGTAATCGGATCAATCGGTTAAAGTCGCGCCTGAGGCGGTTTGCTTAAAACCGCCGCAGGCGCAATTTTTTTATTTCGGTGCGAATATTTTTAACGTTTATATTTTATAAAATCGTATCAGGTCAATTATGTTTGCTCAAATAATTGAAAAAAAAGGGGGAATATGTTACAATTAAACGGTAAAATCCCCGACAGGTAAAATAATGAACGAAATTCTCGATAAACTTAACGAAGAACAGATAAAACCCGTTATGGATACGGAAGGCGCCGTTCTCGTAATCGCCGGCGCGGGTAGTGGAAAAACCCGCGTACTTACGAGTAGAATCGCGTATCTCGTTAAAGAAAAAGACGTATCGCCGCGGAACGTTATGGCAATAACTTTTACCAATAAAGCCGCCGACGAAATGAAAGAGCGCCTTAACGTTATGTTAGACGACGTTGAAGGCATGTGGGTTTCCACAATACACGGTATGTGTACCAGAATATTGCGGCAGAATATACCGTTTATCGGTTACGACAAGAATTTTACCATTTACAGCGACGCGGATAAGGACAGGGTGCTCAAACGCATTTTCGACGGGCTTCAGTTTGACGACGAAAAATTCTTAAAAAACGCGAAATGGCATATTTCCAACGCAAAAATGCTCGGATTGCCGCCGAAAAAATACCACGAAGAAATGCAGGACGTAAAAGATATAGAAAAATACTGTTCTTTTTACGAACTTTACGAGGAAACGCTGAAGGCTTCCAACGCTCTCGATTTCGACGATCTTTTGCTTAAAACGCGTGATATTCTCGCAAATTTCGAGGAAGTAAGAAATTATTATTCCGAAAAATTCCGTTACGTACATATCGACGAATTTCAGGATACGAATGCCGTTCAATACGAAATAGTAAAGCTTCTGGTGCGCAATCACGGCAATCTTTTCGTAGTCGGAGACGACGATCAGAGCATTTACGGCTGGCGAGGGGCCGAAATAAGAAATATTCTTGATTTTGAAAATGATTTTATAGGCGCAAAAGTATACAAGTTGGAACGTAACTATCGCTCCACCAAGCGGATTTTAAGTCTTGCCAACGCGATAATAAAAAACAATACCGAACGCAAGAAAAAGGTTTTATGGACCGCAAACGACGACGGCGTAAGAGTGGAAACGTACACGGCTTCGGATGAAACGAACGAGGCTATGTATGCTGCCGTTCAGATCAAAAGCCTTCTTGCGCGCGGCTACCATGCCGGCGATTTCGCCGTTCTTATGCGCATAAACGCCATTTCGCGCGTATACGAGCAGGAATTTATAAAATACGGTATTCCGTATAAGGTTTTCGGCGGTTTCAAATTTTACGAGAGGAAAGAGATAAAGGACCTTATGGCGTACTTCAGAATACTCGTCAATCCGCTCGATACCGACGCCATCTTAAGGATAATCAACGTTCCCAAACGCGGCATAGGCGAAAAGACCATAGAATTGATGCTCGATTACGCAAAAAACAAGGGAATGTGTCTGTACGACAGTATTTCCGATATAGACGAGCTTGATCTTCCGCCCGTAACAAAGGGAAGAATCAACAATTTCCGGCAGCTTATCGTTTCGCTAATAATAGATAAGGAAACGCTCGGTCTTAAGGATCTGCTCGGCAAAGTTCTTGAAAAAACGAACTATTTGTCGCTTTTCGAAGCCGATACCGAAGAAAATTACACAAAGCGCGCAAACGTAGGAGAATTGCAGAATTCCATTGAAGAATTCGTTAAACTTAACGCCGACGCCGGCCTTACGGATTTTCTGAATTCGGTAACTTTAAGTTCGGATATAGACGAAATGGACGACGGGGATTACGTAACGCTCGCCACCATTCACGCCGTGAAAGGGTTGGAGTTCCGTTCCGTATTTATTTGCGGACTGGAAGAAACCGTTTTTCCGATTTCCCGCGCGGGGAACAAGCTTTCCGAACTGGAAGAGGAACGACGTTTGATGTACGTTGCCATAACGCGCGCGGAAGAAAGGCTTTATATAACCAACGCGCAGAGCAGATACCTGTTCGGAGAAAGACAATTTACCGTAAAATCCCGTTTTTTGAGCGAACTTGCGCCGGAACTGGGGCTGCCCGCGCCGAAAACGAAAATCGGAACTGACGACGGCTATATTCGCCGCGTTGAAGAACGGAAACCTGCGTTCGGATATAACGACGAGGGGGCGGACGCTCCGCCGCGTTCGTTCGGCGGTTATTCTTCCGCGGGCGCGAAAAGATTTTCCGAAGCGCAAAAACTCAAACCGCAAGTGCAACCCGACGCATTCGTAAATTATACGGTAGGCAAAAAGGTTCGTCACGCAAAATTCGGAGAGGGAACGATCGTAGCCATAAAGGGCAGCGGAGCTTCAAAAGTTGCGGACGTTGCGTTCAAGGGCGTGGGAGTAAAGTCGTTATCCATTAAATTCGCCCCGATGGAATTACTTGAAAAATAATTATAATATAAAGGATTTTAGTTCGAATTATGTCAGATAGAATAAGGGAGTTGACCGACCTTCTGAACAGGTACGCTTACGAATATTACGTTTTGGACAACCCTACGGTTTCCGACGCAGAGTACGATAAGCTATACGACGAGCTTCGCGCTCTCGAGATAAAGGAAGGTAGGGTGGAATTTGATTCCCCCACGAGAAGAGTGGGAGGCGAACCCATAAAAGAGTTTGAGAAACACGCGCATATCCGCCGTTTGTACAGTCTTGATAAGGCGGTAACCGAGGACGAGTTGCGCGCTTTTGATGCAAGAGTTATCAAGGGAACGGGCAAAGGCGAAACCGAATATACCGTTGAGTATAAATACGACGGGCTTACGATATGCCTTACTTATGAAGACGGCCGTTTCGTGGGCGCGGCGACCAGGGGGAACGGTGTTGTCGGCGAGGACGTTACCGCCCAGGTTCTTACGATAAAAAGTTTTCCGCTTTCGATAGATTGTCAAGGGACTTTAGAGGTCAAAGGAGAGGCGATAATACGACTTTCTGTACTTGAAGAATACAATAAAACGGCTACCGAAGTATTAAAAAATGCGCGTAACGCCGCCGCGGGAGCGATAAGGAATCTCGATCCTTCCGTCACGGAAAAACGCCGTTTGGAAATTATATTTTACGACGTGAATTACTCCTCCGATAAGGTTTTCGGTTCGCAGACGGAAAGTCTTGAATTTTTACGTAAAAACGGCTTCAAAACGAGCGGGTTCGTACGCGTCTGCCGCGGGATGGACGAGGTTATTGCCGCTATAAACGAAATTGACGTAAACAGAAAGAAACTCGATATACTCACCGACGGCGCGGTGGTGAAAATAAACGATTTTTCACTACGCGAAGTTCTCGGCGAAACGGATAAATTTCCTCGCTGGGCAATAGCGTTCAAATTCGAGGCCGAAGAAACCACCACCATACTTGAAAAAATAGTGTGGCAGGTGGGCAGAACGGGCAAACTTACTCCGCTTGCTCACGTGGAGCCCGTTGAACTTGCCGGCGCTACGGTAAGAAGGGCTACGCTTAACAACCTCGGCGATATAAGGCGTAAAAAAATAAAGGACAGATGCCGCGTTCTCATAAGGCGAAGCAACGAGGTAATACCCGAAATTCTCGGCGCTACCGAGTATTTTGAAGACAGTAAAGACGTGGTTCCGCCTTCCGTCTGCCCTTATTGCGGAACGCCCGTAACCGAAAACGGCGCGAATATTTTCTGCCCCAATCGGGAATGCCGCCCGCGCGTAGTGGCCGCTTTTGCAAATTTCGCATCGAAAGAGGGAATGAATATAGACGGTTTTTCCGAGATGACCGCAGGTATTCTTTACGACAGTTTCGGTTTACGTAAGTTTCATGAATTGTACTCGCTTACGCATAAGCAGCTGTTCATGCTCGAAGGTTTTAAGGATAAACGCATATCGAATACGCTTTCTTCTATCGAAAACTCCAAAACCGTTCCGCTTGAAAATTTCATTTTCGCGCTCGGTATCGAAGGTATAGGCAAAAAGACGGCGAAAGATCTGGCAAAGACGTTCGGCTCGTTGGAAGCGCTTGCCGCGGCGGACGAAGAAAGGCTTTCGTCACTCAACGAGATAGGCGGGGTACTTGCCAATAATATTTTCGAATTCTTTCGTTCCGCGGAAAATTACGAAGAGATAAAATTGCTTTTACAAGCAGGGGTAACGCCGGTTTATCAAAGCGAAATAAGCGGCGACGTTTTTACGGGTGAAAAAGTAGTTTTAACCGGCACGCTTTCGGCTTTCAAGCGTAGCGAAGCGCAAAAAATAATAGAGAAAAACGGGGGCGAATGTATGTCGTCGGTATCGAAGCTCACCACGCTCGTAATAGCGGGAGAAAGCGCGGGAAGCAAACTCGATAAAGCGCGTGCCCTCGGCGTGAAAATAATTGACGAAGCTGAATTTATTTCCATGATAAATAAGGATAAAGACAATTAAACGCTTGTATTTTTATATTATTTATGTTATTATATTATAAGCGGCGGGAAAACAGCCCCGTGTAAGAGGTTTTTATGTACAGTATGACGGGATACGGCAAGGCCGGATACAGTAACGACGGGCTCGAAATTACCGTTGAAATAAAATCGGTAAACAACAGGTTTCTCGATCTTAACGGCAAGTATCCGCGCGCTTTTACCGCGTTTGACGACGATATAAGAAAAGCCGTTCAATCCAAACTTTCCCGTGGCCGGGTAGACGTTTTCATCACTTTTTCCGATAACAGGGAACGCGCCGTGGAACTTAACGTTGATATACCTCTCGCCAAAAGTTATGCGGAAGCAGCAAAGGCGCTTACTGACGAAATAGAGGGGATTCAGAACGATTTTACGGTTACTTCGCTCATGCGGATGCCCGAAGTGGTAGCCCAGAAGAATCTCGCGTTTGACGACGATTTCGGTGAAATAGTAGTAAATACCGTACTTTCCGCGTGCGACAATCTTAACGAGATGAGACGGGCTGAAGGCGAAAAACTCAAAGCGGAAATATTGTTTCATCTGAAAGTCATAGAAGAGATAGTTGGCAGGATAAAAGAGCGCGCTCCGCAGATACAGACCGAGTACAGAAACAAACTGAAAGAAAGAATTGCCGAAATACTTGCCGGCACGGAGATCGACGAGGCGAGGCTTGCAAACGAAGCCGCTTTTTTTGCGGATAAGAGCAATATCGACGAAGAGATTGCCCGCCTGTATTCGCACATATCGCAGTTCAAAAAGATCTGCGAAACGGAAAACGTAGGAAGAAAGCTTGATTTTTTAATTCAGGAATTCAACCGTGAGGCTAATACGATATGTTCCAAGGCTAACGACGTATCGCTCACGTCCTGCGGGTTGGAACTTAAAAGCGAAATCGAAAAAATAAGAGAACAAATACAGAATTTGGAATAGGAGGCATATTATGATTCACGAACCGCCGGTAGATAAATTGGTTGAAAAAACGGGTTCGCGCTACGCTCTTTGCATAGTTGCCGCAAAACGCGCGCGGCAACTTATCGACGACGCGCAGAACAGGGGACTCACCGAGATTCCCGGTCCGTACAAACCCATAACCGCCGCTGCTTACGAGATTCTCGAAGGCAGGGTAAGCGTTGCAAAATACTGATTTGATTTTGCAATTAAAACGATAGATTGAAAGCGATTTCAGGTCAGGAACAATATTTATGCCGGACCTGATTTTTCTTTATAGGTATAGATGTACGCCGAAGTTATAGTCGATATAGCCAGCAGCGAAGTCGACAGGATTTTCGAATACGAAGCGATTGAAGACGTTTACGAAGGAAGCAGGGTAAGCGTTCCTTTCGGCGTTAAAAAAATCGAAGGAATAGTTATCAGATTAAAGGAAACGTGTGATTTCGATCCTTCTAAAATCAAGAAAATATACGGCGTTATCGACGATATGCCCGCGCTTACGGCGGAATGTCTGAAACTCGTAAATTATATAAAAAACAGGTATCACGTTCCTGCGGCGCTTGCGTTACGGCTTTTTTTGCCCGCCGAAATGCGCAAGGGAAAGGTAAGGGCTCGCAATTTAACGTTTTACAAGCTGAATCCTGCGTTTTCGGTAACCGAAATGCTTGCGAAAATTCCTTTAAGGGCAAACGCTCAGCGCGGAATAATAGAATCTCTTTCCGAAAAGGAAAAGATACTGTCTTCGGAACTTAACGGGCAATTCGGCAGTTCCGCGGTACGCGCCCTTATCGCAAAAGGCTACGTAAACGGGGAAACCGAAAGAACTAACAGAAATCCTTACGTATCGCTTAATCCTACGGATAAACGGTTGGATCTTCTTCCGCAGCAGACGTCGGCGATAGATTGCGTTGAAAACACGGATAAAACGGTAACGCTCATTTACGGCGTAACGGGCAGCGGAAAGACCGAAGTGTATCTCAATCTGATAAAAGACGCGGTAAATAACGGAAAAACGGCAATTATGACCGTGCCGGAAATATCGCTTACGCCGCAAATGCTTTCGCAACTTCGCGCAAGATTCGGCAACGCCGCCGCTATACTTCACAGCGGGCTTTCGCAAGGGGAAAGATTTGACGAATGGTGGAGACTCAGATCCGGCGACGCGAGAATCGCGATCGGAGCGAGAAGCGCCGTTTTCGCCCCCGTGGAAAACGTTGGGGTTATAATTATCGACGAGGAGCACGACGGCAGTTATTCGAGCGAAACGAGCCCGCGTTACAACACCGTTGAAATAGCTTCGAAGCGCGCGGAATTTAACGGCTGCAAACTGATTTTGGGAAGCGCCACGCCGTCCATCGATTCTTTGTGAAAGCGGCGAGGGGTGAATATAATTTCGTTTGCATGCCGGACAGAATAAATAAAAAACCCCTTCCGGAAGTAATAATTTCCGATATGAGAAAGGAGATAAGAAGGGGAAACAACACGCCGTTTTCTTCGGCGTTAAGGGCTGAAATATCCGAATGTTTAACGGGCGGCAATCAAGCGATAATTTTTCTTAACCGCAGGGGATATTCCCAAACGGTAATATGCCAGGAGTGCGGTTACGTGGCGAAGTGTGACGCGTGCGACGTTTCTTTGACGTATCACATGGATGCGAACGTTCTTAAATGCCATTACTGCAACGCCGCTTACAGAATGCCCGACGCATGCCCCGAATGCGGCAGCAGATATATCCGTTACGGCGGCACCGGAACGGAGAGAGTGGTAAAGGAACTTTCCGAACTGTTTCCCGAAGCGCGCATTTTAAGAATGGATAACGATACTACGAGGAACAAGGAGGGGCATTTCAAAATTCTTAAGGAATTTTCTTCAGAAAAAGCGGATATTCTCGTCGGCACGCAAATGATAGCCAAAGGTCACGATTTTCCCTCGGTAACGCTCGTGGGAATTTTAGACGCGGATATGAGCCTTTACTTTTCCGATTATCGCAGCCGCGAACGTACTTTTCAGCTTTTAACGCAGGTTTCGGGTAGAAGCGGCCGCGCGGATAAACCGGGCAAAGTGGTTTTACAGACGTTCAATCCCGATAATCCCGTTTTGCAATACGCCGTAAGATACGATTATAACGGTTTTATCAGGGAGGAGGCAAAACTCCGCAAGGCTACGGGTTTTCCGCCGTTTGCGGATATAGTCCGCGTGATGGTCGTTTCCGAGGACGACGCAAAGGCGCTTGACGCGTTAAGAATCATCTATTCGTCGTTGAGCGGGATAAAACAAAAATATGCGGAAAATTTTATATTTTTCAATAAAATGAAATCTCCTATAAAGCGTATGCAGAACAAATTCAGGTATCAGGTGCTGATGCGCGTTAAAGAAGGAAGCGGAAACGTAAAAGATCTTATTTACGACGAGGTCACCGCGCTTTCCCTAAAAGACGTTTCCGTTTACGTTGAGGAGAATCCGAACAATCTTACCTGAACAGGAGAAAATATGGCAATAAGAAACATTATTCAGGCGGGAGACGAAACTCTCCGCAAAAAAAGCTTTGAAGTAACTAATTTCGACGAAAAACTGTGGACGCTTCTCGACGATATGAGGGACACCGTAAAAAAAGCCAACGGCGCGGGACTTGCGGGTCCGCAGGTAGGCGTATTACGCAGAGTTTTCGTAGTGGATACGGAAGAAGGCTTTTTTGAATTCGTGAACCCGGTAATCGTATCCGCTACGGGAAAACAAACGGGAAAGGAAGGTTGCCTTTCGGTAAAGGGAAAATGGGGCGAAGTTACCCGCCCGAACAAGGTAGTCATACGCGCGCAGGACAGATACGGTAATCATTTTTCCGTTACCGCAAAAGAGTTTTTCGCCCGTGCCGTATGCCACGAGTACGACCATTTGGACGGGATTTTATATATAGATAAAGCAATTTCAATCGAAGACGATAAGGAGAATCGATAATGTTGGAATTCAGGTACGATACGCAGCTACTGATTGAGGGGAACGATCTGAACGAGGATGTGATCGCCGATCATATTACGGAAAATTTCGAGGGGGACAGCCTTCTCGTAGTCGGCGACGAAGAATTGATAAAAGTGCATTTTCACACGAACAAACCGTGGCTGATACTGGAATATTGTTCCACTCTCGGTGAAATTTACGATATCGTGGTGGAAGATATGGAAAGACAGTCCAACGGACTTAAAGGCTGAAAGCGGATGAAGGTAATATATCTCGGAACACCGGATTTTGCGGTAAAACCGCTTGAAAAGATCCTTTCCGGCAAGCATAAAGTAGTTGTGGTGGTAACCCAACCGGACAGACCGAAGGGACGCAGCGGAAAACCGGCGTTTTCCCCCGTAAAGGAAACGGCGCTGAAATTCGGCGTTCCCGTTCTGCAATACGAAAAAATAAGAAAAGACGGCGTTGACGAGCTTAAATCTTTCGGCGCGGATATTTTCGTTACCTGTGCATACGGGCAAATATTATCGCAGGAAATAATTGATATTCCTCGTGTCGGAATAATAAATATTCACGCCTCGCTTCTTCCTCTTTACAGGGGCGCCGCTCCCGTTCAATGGAGCGTGATAAACGGCGACGCATTTACGGGCGTTACCGTTATGAAAACGTAAGCGTGCTTCGATACGGGCCATGTGCTAATGATGAAAAGTATTCCGATAGGTGAAAACGAAACGGCGGGCGAACTTTCCGAAAGGCTTTCTTCGCTCGGCGCGGATATGATCGGGGGTGCGCTTGACGCTATCGAAAACGGTTCCGCCGTATTTACCGAACAGGATCACTCCAACGCCACGTACGTAAAAACGTTGAGAAAGGAAGACGGACTTATCGACTGGTCGAAATCTTCGCGCGAGATATTCAATCTCGTTCGCGGAACTAATCCGTGGCCGTCCGCTTATACGTATTATTGCGGAAAAATATTGAAAATATGGGCTGTTGAAATTTTGAGCGAAAACGGAAAAACGGATTGCGGCGGAGAGATTTTAACTGCCGACAGAACTGACGGACTCATAGTTTCCACGGGTGACGGAGCCGTAAAAATAAAGGAACTTCAGCTTGAAGGCAGCAAGAGAATGAATGTAAACGACTTTCTTCTCGGCCGCTCTTTTACCGCGGGCGAAAAGTTTACGGGGATCAAACAGTGCTGACGATTATTTACGATTCATATTGCGTTCTCAACAAAGTATACGGCGAAGGGGCGTATCTCAAACAGGCTATGCTTTCCGTACCGATAGAGGAACGTAACCGTTCCGCCGTTACAAAAATATGTTACGGCGTTCTCGAAAGAGATATACTTCTTTCGTACTATATCGATCGTCTTTGCGAAAAAACGCCCAAATCGGCGGTTAGAACGATACTTAAAATTTCAATGTACTGTCTGCGTTTTTTACGAAAAGCGCCGTACGCGGTAACCGACGCCGCGGTCGAAATGTGTACAAAACTCGGCAAAGGCGGCGTTTCAGGCTTCGTAAACGCCGTTCTCCGCAAGTTTATAAACGGGGAGTTTCCGCTTCCCGAAGAAGAAATAACGAATTTGTCCCTGACGTACGATTTCCCGGAATTTGCAGTAAAAAGACTGATTGCCGATTACGGAAAAGAACGCGCTATAAACGTAATGAAGGCGCCTGCCGAACCTACCTGTCTGAGATTTAATGGAGCGAACGGCAGAGAATATCTTGAAAAACTCGGAATAAATTATTCTGAAACGCCGTTTGAAAACGTGTTTTTTGCCGAAAAATTCACAAGAAACGCCGATTACGACGATGGGGTGTATACTTTTCAGTCAATAGGTTCCGTAGCCGTTTGCGACGCGGTTTCAGCAGGAAAAAATCTGTTCGACGCATGCGCCGCGCCCGGAGGTAAGGCCGTTTTGCTTGCGGGAAGGTTCGAAAGCGTAACGGCAAACGAACTTCATCCTCACAGGGCGGAGCTTATACGCGGTTACGCCGCCCGCATGAGGGCTGAAAACGTGATCGTTGAAACGGGGGACGCGTCGGTTTTCCGTCCCGAAAAAGAAGGAGCGTACGACGCCGTTCTTTGCGACGTTCCGTGCAGCGGCTTCGGCGTAATCAAAGAAAATCCGGATATAAAACTGAAAAAGACAGACGATACGGTAAAAGAACTTTCCGCCGTTCAACTTAAAATTCTTTCCGTATGCGCCTCATACGTAAAAAACGGGGGCAGTTTATATTATTCCACCTGCACTTATTTCAAAGAGGAGTGCGATGGTGTGATCTACAAATTCTTAAGTGAAAACAAAGCGTTTACGCCACGCGTAATTTCAAATAAAATTCCTTGTATTAAAACGGATTTCGGTATTCAGTATTTACCGGATGAATCTTTTGGCGCAGGGTTTTATATATGTGCAATGGAGAGAAAAAATTGAAAAAGATTCTGCAGGATCTCACCTTGGGCGAACTCGAAGAACTGGTATCGGGTTACGGCGAAAAGCCGTACAGGGCGGGGCAAATATTCAGGGCCACGTGCGCGGGAGCGGAAATTTCGGAAATGACCGAACTTTCCAAGTCGTTACGCGCCCGCCTTTCCGCTGAATTTGAAGATGCGCCGGTAAAAATCCTGCAAACGTTAAAATCTTCCGACGGAACGGAAAAATATCTTTTCGCCCTTGCCGACGGCAACGTTATAGAGGGCGTGCTTATGAAATACGCTTACGGCAATACGCAATGCGTTTCCACTCAGGTGGGGTGCAGAATGAATTGCGCGTTTTGCGCTTCGGGCCTCAACGGTCTCGTCAGAAATCTTTCGTCAGGCGAGATAGCTTCGCAGATCTACCGCGTCAACAGGGAGCAGGGCGGTTCTTTTGAAAACAGAAAGGTAACCAACGTAGTTCTTATGGGCAGCGGCGAACCTCTCGATAATTACGCCAATACCGTTAAATTTTTACGGCAAATCACTGCGGAAGAGGGGCTTAATATAAGCCGCAGAAACGTATCGCTTTCCACTTGCGGGCTCGTTCCCGAAATTAAAGCGCTTGCCGACGAAGGTTTGCAGATAAATCTTTCCGTTTCGCTGCATAACCCGTTTGACGGCGAACGCAAAAAAATAATGCCCGTAGCCAACAAATACGGAATTAACGAAATTCTGAAAGCCTGCGATTATTTTTTCAAAAAAACCGGAAGGCGCTATATTTTCGAATATTCTCTAATACGCGGCGTGAACGATACGCGCGCCTGCGCCGACGAACTTATCAGGTTATTATCGCCGCGTCCGTGCCACGTCAATCTGATACGCCTTAACGAGGTTAAGGAAAGGGGGCTTGAAGCCACTTCAGATTCCGCCGCTTACGCGTTTCTCGGCATGCTTGAAAAAGGCGGACTTTCCGCTACGTTGCGCCGCAGGATCGGCGTTGATATAGACGGTGCTTGCGGTCAACTGCGCAACAGATATATAAACAATATCGTCGGTGAGATCAATGATTAGCGGTCAGGTTGTAAAAATTCATTCGGGCAGATACACGATACTTTGCGACGGAATGACTTTTGATTGCTCTGCCCGCGGGAATCTTAAAATAAAATCTGACGGAATAGTTACGGGCGATCTCGTTGAAATTGACGAAATTGCTCTGACGATAGATAAAGTTCTTCCGAGAAAAACGTTTTTCGTTCGGCCGAGCGTTGCCAACGTAGACGCCGTAAACGTCGTTATCGCCTGTCCGCCCAAGCCCGATTACAATATGCTCGATAAACTGTTGCTTACGCTTTTTTCGGAAAAGGTCGAAGTGATAATTTCGGTAAACAAAAGCGATCTGCCGCACGACGTTTACGGGGAAGTTTTGAAAAACTACTCGGAAACGGGCTGTAATATAGTTCAGGTAAGCGCGGTCACGGGCGAGGGGTTAAGCCGGCTGAAAGAACTTATGCGCGGTAAACTCGTCGCTTTTGCGGGACAGAGCGCCGTGGGAAAATCTTCACTTGTCAACGCGCTTTTTGACACGGAACTCAAAACGAACGAAGTAAGCGGAAAAACGCAGAGGGGCAGGCATACCACCACCGTTGCGGAAATTTACGAAAGAGACGGGGTAAGGATAGTCGATACGCCGGGTTTCAGCGTGATACGGCCGGATATTCTTCCAGAAGACGTAGCGCTTTTTTATCCCGAATATTTTTCAAGACTCGAAAAATGCAAATTCAGACGTTGCACGCACACCACCGAGCCTGATTGCGCCGTTAAAAACGACGTTTTATCCGGCGTTCTCTCACCGGAGAGGTATATGAGATATAAAAATATTTTCAATGAATTAAAAAGAGATAAATTGAAATATTGAAGGAGAAACAGGAATGATTGACAAGCGAATAAAAATCGCTCCTTCCATACTGTCCGCAGATTTTTCCGTCATGGGGGAGGAAGTTAAAGATCTTGAAAAAAACGGCGCGGATATTATTCACGTTGACGTGATGGACGGAGTTTTCGTAAACAACATATCTTTCGGCATGAAGATGGTTAAGGATATAAGAAAAGCAACTTCTCTTCCTCTCGACGCGCATCTCATGATAATAGAGCCGTGGAAGTACGTTGAAAGATTTGCCGAGGCGGGCGCGGATATAATAACCGTGCATTACGAAGCGTGCGGCGAAAAGCTTCAGGAAACGCTTGAACTTATAAAATCAACGGGCAAAAAATGCGGGCTGGTGATAAATCCCGATACCCCCGTAGATCCCGTCCGTAGCCTGATACCCGCTTGCGATATGGTGTTGGTAATGAGCGTTTTTCCCGGGATGGGCGGACAGAAATTCATTCCCTACGTTCTTCCCAAGGTGGTAGAAATAAGAAAAATAATAGACGAATCTGGCAAAAATATCGATCTGGAAATCGACGGCGGCGTAAATTTACAAAACGCCTCTATAATCAAGCAAAGCGGCGTGAACGTGCTGGTAGCGGGCAACACCGTTTTCAGCGCCGCGGACAGACGCGGCGTTATAAAGGCGTTGAGGGAAAGTTGAAATGAAGGGAATAATACTTCTCAACGGCGAACCTTATTCGGGTGAAATCGAAACGGCGGGTAAATTCGTGGTCTGTTGCGACGGTGCTCTTCTTTGGGCAACGAAAAAAGGTATCAGGCCGGATATTTGCGTGGGGGATTTCGATTCACTCGGGTACGTTCCCGAAAACGCCGAAGTATATCCTGCCGAAAAAAACCTTACCGACGGTGAAATAGCTTTGGATTATCTCGATAAAAAAGGCGTGAAAGATATAGAAATTTACGGCGGCGCGGGAAAGAGAGAGGATCATTTTTTCGGAAACGTAAACTTACTTATAAAAGCAAAGGAACGCGGTATAAACGCCGTATTCAAAACGGATTATACCGATTTTTACGTAGTTTGCGGAAAGGTTTCTTTAAGCGGCTTAAAAGGTGTTACCGTGTCGCTGGTACCTGTTTCGGACGCTATGCATATAAATAATAGCGTAGGGCTTAAATATGCGGCGAACGGGCTTGTCATACGGCAGGGAGACAGCCGCGGACTGTCCAACGTAGTTACCGAAGATAAAGCTTCTTTTGAAATAACGGAGGGCAGAGGAATATTATTTATCGTGAGGCAGTTATGAAAATAATATGCGTAAAACCGCCCAGAATAGTACGGGCAATACTCAGATTGTTTTTCTGTAGATCCGCAATCTGAGCGAAGGCAAAAGAAAAAGGGGAGTAAGATCAACTTACTCCCTTAGTTTTGCGTTTTTAACTTTTTTACGCTCTCTGAACCTTATCGCTCTTCAGACAACGCGCGCAGACGTATTCGTTGGAAACGGAGCCGTTTTCGTTAACGACCTTGACTTTCTGAACGTTGGCGCTGTACAGGCGAGGAGTTTTACGGTTACTGTGGCTCACTTTATTGCCGGACAGTTTACCTTTGCCGCAAACGCTGCATACTCTGGACATATCTCACACCTCCAAGGGAAATACCTAAAAATAAGCATAAATACTATATCACTTTATAAAAAAAATTGCAACAAAAATTCGCTCGTTTTCGTAAAGTTTTGCAAAATAACTTCATAAAATGTTATTTTGTCGGGAGGGAAAGGGCAAAATTTGAGTATCGGCGTTAAAATCCTTGCAACTTTTGCGTAAATAATGTAAAATAAAATCAGAAATTCAAGAGGGATACTGTTATGTCTGTAAATACGCACAACATATACGGGAAAATTTCAATATCCGATAAAGCGATAGCCAAGGTGGCGCTCAAAGCCACGTTGGATTGTTACGGTATTGTTGAAACCGTTTCGAATAAATTTTCCGACAGTATTTCCGAATTTCTGAAGTTTGACACAACAAGGGGTGTGAAAGTGTCCACCCTTGACGACAGGATTTATATTGACCTATTCGTTATGATTAAATTCGGGGTTTCTATTTCCGCGGTTGCGGAATCGTTAAAACAGTCTGGTAAATACGCAGTTGAAAATTTTACGGGTATGATTGTGGATTCGGTCAACGTCAATATCGTGGGTGTTAAACTTTAGTATTAAGCTCGTTCATTCGGAGGACAATATATAAAAATGCTTAAAGTTATAAACGGCACGATGTTTGTCGAAATGATGCACGGTGCCGCAAAGAATCTGGAGGCGAACAGGGCGAAGATCGACGCTTTGAACGTTTTCCCCGTGCCGGACGGTGATACCGGCACAAATATGTCGCTGACGATGCAGTCGGCAATAAAAGAACTCGGATCGGTAAAAAACAACGCTATGAACGATTTCGCCTCGGCGGTTTCCAAAGGGGCGTTAAAGGGCGCCAGAGGGAATTCGGGCGTAATATTATCGCAGATATTCAAAGGACTTTGCGCCACCGTAAAAAGCGTAAACGAAATTGACGTAAAAACGTTTATAAAGGCTTTGAAGGCCGCTACCGAAACCGCTTATAAGGCGGTTTCAAAACCGAAAGAAGGCACGATTCTAACGGTTTGCCGCGCCATATCCGATTCTGCAGCAAAGAGCCGTAAGAGAGAGTTCGAAGAATTTTTCGAAGAATTTCTCGCGGCAGGTCAGGTCGCGCTCGATAATACGCCGGAACTTCTTCCCGTTCTTAAAAAAGCAGGCGTTGTAGACGCCGGCGGCATGGGGCTTCTTTGCGTTTACGCCGGAATGCTTAAAGTTCTTAAGGGCGAAAAGGTTGAGGATGACGCCGCCGCCGATATTACTTCCAAACCCGCTGCCGCCGGGCGCGACGAAATACCCGCGGAACACGCCGAAATTTTCAGCCTCGGCAGGATAGAATTCGGCTACTGTACCGAATTTTTTATCATAAATCTCAAAAAGAAAACGACGCTCGCCGATATCGATAAATTGAGAGAATATCTTATGATGATAGGCGACAGCGTTATTTGCATAGGCGATCTCGAATTCGTTAAAGTACACGTTCATACCAACACTCCCGGGCAGGCTTTGACCAAGGCGCTTCAACTCGGCGAGCTTGACAAAGTAAAGATCGAGAACATGCTCGAACAGAACAGAGAGCTAAAGAAACAGTACGAAGCCGAGAAAAAGCCAATGGGTATGCTTGCGATTTGTTCGGGCAAGGGAATGTCCGCAATATTCAAAGACCTTTCGGTGGATAAGGTAATAGAGGGCGGACAGACGATGAACCCGAGCGCAAAGGACATTGCCGACGCCGCCATGAGCGTAAACGCCGATAACGTATTTATTTTCCCGAACAACAAGAATATAATACTCGCCGCGGAACAGGCAAAGGAATTGATTGAAAACAAGA
>JAGCZN010000082.1 GCA_017959995.1 Clostridia bacterium | reverse complement strand
TTTATCGAGGTTGCTCTCGTTTACCGTTCCCGCGCCTGGCAAGAGGGTTATTCTGTTATATACCGTTAGCGAAGAAGAATCTTCCGTATAATAATTGCCGACTGACGAACAGGCATCACGAAGGGTGTTGAAACATATCGCGGACGAGCCGTGCAGTTCGAACATTGCGCCGCCAACTCCCGGCTGGCTATCCATACCGAGGTTAGAACACACGAGCGTAGAATTATACGCCGTTATGAATTTGTTTGACGCGAACGAGAACACGTTGTGTATCTGCGCGTTATCCGCGTTTTTGGCGGTTATTATCTTCGCGGTCAGGCGCGTCAGATTGTATAAATTCGTGTGAAGTTTATTCAACCTTTCCTGATACGTTCCCCAAGAGGATATTTCGGCGTTTGCCGGAACGCTTACTTTCAGCGGGCAAATGGAATTTTGCAGACAGTTGTAAACTACGGGATCTTTGCCGCCTATATAGAAACCTGCGTTGTAAAAGCCGCCTATAACGCGGTTTATCAGGCTGTTATCGCAGGCGGAAAAATCCACCGCGTTATATACGCCCGTAAGATAGAGGTTAACGGCGTAGTTGTTTTTGCCCGTACCCCTTATTGTGAAGGAATATTTCGGCAAAGTTTCCGTCGTGTATTTTTCCGCGAACATATTGAGCCGCGGATACACGGCGCGCAGGCCGTAAATGCCGGCGTTATCCCCCGCGAGCGTGATCATCGCGACTGAAGTATCGGGCGTTTCCGTAGCGCCGTAATAACAGAGAAGCATTGTTCCGTCGTTCGCGCCGATAAGATCCCTTTGGATATTGCTTCCGCATCCGCGAAGTTGAGTGTTCGCATAAACGGTGAGGGGATTATCGAGCCTGTAAACTCCGGCAGGCAGGTAAACGATGCCGCCGCCGTTCGAATTAGCCGCGTCGAGGGCGGCTTGTATCGCGCGCGAAGTATCGGTTTTCCCCTCGTTATCCGCGCCGTAGCCCGTTACCGCGTTGAATAATTTCATTTTCGGGAGAACGTAATCGGAGGAGAAATTCACTACCGCGGGAAGATCCGACGGCAGATTATTGTCATCGTAAATGTTCTTGCCGGAAAATTTTCCGTTATATTGCACGCCGCTGAGTTGCACGTGCCCCCAGTCGTCCGGCGAACGGTTTACCACAACGTATTCGCCTTTCAATACTGACGAAACGAACTGTATGCCCATATTCTGGTACATTTCCTCTACGATCAGGCAGTATTTCGCGCCGGTCACGTTAAGGTTGTAAAAGCTGCCTATAAACGCCATCTGATAACTCGTGTTGCGGTTGCCCTTCGTGAAGTATATACCCGTATGATAATCGGTCAACGTAACATTGCGTATCTCCTGCCATTCGAGGTCGCCGAGAATCATTCCGACCGAGTTTACCGAAGTATAATCTGAAATATCCTTCGCGGCGGGCGCATTATATTTCTTGCCGGCATTCGCCCATACGGAAGGCGAAAACTCTATATCGCAGAAAGTCCCCACCTCGCTGGAGTTGGTCAGATGAACGCCTTCTCTCAACACCGTTCCCTTGATATTTTCGAGATAAAGTTGCTCGTGCGTGACGGACGAGAGCGTAGAGTGCTTCGTGACCGACGCGCAAATACCCTTATAAGCGTTGATAAACGTTACGTTTTTAACGGTGAACGTGGTGTGCATGGGCGTGGTTATACCGCCCGGTATCTCTATCGCGTAAGCGTAGGGCATAACGTAGTCGATATATTGGTTGGGATAAAAGAACGTAAATCCAATCAATCCGGAAGACCCGTCCATGCGGAAAAGGTTATGGAACTCGCCCACGTCATTCTGCGTAGAGGCGACACCCGCCTTTATTACGGTGCCGTAATCCCCGCTGTAGTCGTCGGGATCGACATAGTCGCCCACTAAGCTGACGAAAGGTTTTATTTCTATCCTAGAGGATACGAGGTATTCACCTGCAGGCAAATATACTGTGCCGCCGCCCAAGGAAGCGCAGTCGTCTATCGCCTTTTGAATAGCCGCCGAGGAAGGAACCTTACCCGTGTTGTCCACAGCGTAGCCGTGAGCTTCGTCGCAGATGATATCGGCGATCAGAATGTCCTTGCGGGCGTATTCATTTACGATAAGTTGAGCGTTGCTTTTCATAGTTTCCCCATATGCTGTTTTGTTGCCGTAAACACCCGATGCAAAAACGAGCCCAATGAAAACCGCCGCGAGGACGAACACATATTTTATTTTGCCTGATTGTCTTTTCATAATTTTCTCCTTTATTTTCTCCTTTTCATAGCGATGATGCTCCCCGTCGTAACTATCGCGCAGATAGCTACAGACGCCACCGAAATATAAAATTCCAAAGTGAATTTTTCCGTTATTATCACGCAAACGACGCTCAACACGAGGAGCAATATCGACATATACAGAAAATATCTCAATTTATCCATTCTGGCAAATCCTCTGCCTTGCGGCATTTTACCTTAACGCCGTTTACGTATGCGTTATCTATTTTGTTTTTACAATTATCGTCCGCATACGGGCAACGATCGTAAAACACACAGCCTTGGGGCCTGTTTTCGAGCGGCGTTATTTCCATCGACTTTATGGGTATGGACTTTTCCCTTTTCGCAACTTCGGGATCGGGAACAGGCACGGCGGAAATAAGCGCGCGTGTATAAGGGTGTTTGGGGAAACCTATTACCTCGTTCACGTTTCCGTACTCAACTATCTCTCCGAGGTACATAACGCAGATATTTCCGTCCCTCGCTATATACCTCGCGGTGGCGAGGTCGTGCGTTATATACACGAAGGATATACCCAACTTTTCGTTTAGTTCGTTCATCAGGTTAAGTATGGATAACCTCAATGAAACGTCTATCATGCTCACCGGTTCGTCGGCGACTATAAGTTTCGGCTCCAAGGATATGGCGCGCGCCATAAGTATGCGCTGTCTTTGCCCGCCTGAAAGCATATGCGGAAACTTTGACAGAAACTGTTCGGGCGGGGTAAGCCCGACCATAGGCGTCGAGAGCAGCGAGGGAGGCATCG
>JAGCZN010000081.1 GCA_017959995.1 Clostridia bacterium | reverse complement strand
TTATGATATTTTCAATTATTCTATCGATGCCGTCCAGCGTTGTTTCCGCTCCGGTATACGCTTTAAGCTCCTCTTGTATATATAGATAATGAGTACAGCCGAGATATAGAAAAACGGGCTTTTCCACGGTGGTTAAAAAGTGGTCAGAAAGAACTATTCCCTCGCCGCCGCCAAGCTTGTTTTCTACTTCCGCGGCAAGATTTTCAAGAGGGATAAACGCCGTTCGGCTGAAAGAAGAAAATATTCCCGATCTTTTGCATTCCCCGACCGAGGACGCGGTTCCCAAAAAAATTCCGGACGCGTTCAAATATTTTTCATCTACGTAAGGAATCAGTTTTATTACGTTTACCCCGTTTAACGCGTTGCCGCCGCGCCAGTTGAGCGAAGCCGTATTGCAAGCTATAACGATAACGCCCGCGCCCGCGCGTATAAGTTTTTTTACGTTAAAAAGCGTAAGACGGTATATTTCTTCCGCGCTTTTATTTCCGTAAGGAACGTTTCCGTTATCACCGAGATAAATGAAATCGTCTTCGGGAAACGCTTTTTTAAGTTTTACAAGCACCGGAATACCGCCGATGCCGCTGTCAAAAACACCTATCGCGCCTTTTATCAAAATAGTTCACCTCCGTTTTCTTTTTTATATAAATATATTGAAATCGCTTCAAAAAATTGTTTGTACGCTTAAAATAATGCCGATAAACGCTTGATTTGTTATCTTATTTGTGCTAAAATATTAAAGCAATCGAATGATTAAGCCAATTAAGGAGAAAATAAAGTGCCTAATATTAAGTCAGCAAAAAAACGCGTACTCGTGATCGAAAAGAAAAACAGCCTTAACAGAAGCGTTAAAGCGGAAGTTAAAACGGCTATTAAAAAACTTAACGCCGCCATCGAGGCAGGCAACGTTGAAGAAGCAAACAAACTTCTTCCCGCCACCGTATCGGTAATAGATAGCGCATGCTCCAAAGGCGTTATGCACAAAAACACCGCGGCTAATAAAAAATCCGGGCTCGCAAAAAAAGTGGCGGCTCTTAACAAACAGTAATTTTACGGAAGGCGTTTATAAAGCCACCGCATGCGGTGGCTTTTTCTTGTATAACGAACGCGGCGTTTTTCCTACACGAAAAACGCCGCGTTAAATTTTTATTCAACCGTTTTTATTCGTAAACGTTTTGCGAAAGCCCCGTTCTGACCGCCTTTACCGCAAGCAGGAACGAAGATACGGTCATAAGCGCCCTAAGAATATAAACGAAAAGATCGGGCACTGACGCAAAAGGAATTACCCAAAGCGTTTCTATAAGCCACGCCCCTACCGACATGGCGAGAAGCGTAAGTATCAGCGAACGCTCTTTGAGACCTTTATTGAATACGTCGACGAGTGTGCCGCCAAGCGCTGCGCACGTAAGAACGTAAGTAAGCGAGTGAAGCAAACATTCAAACAGAAAAACGCCGAGCATATTGTTGAAACTGCTCAAAAGCGACTCGTTATAAATTATAACCTCTATCGTAGGGGCGTACTGCGTTTCCACAAAAGCTGCTTTGAAACACAGATTCGCGCCGTTTACTATCGCAAACCCCACACCTGTTATGGCGCCTATAAGAACGCCCGAAAGCATATCTTTGATTTTGAGCCTTTTGACGAACAGGATACAGAGCGTTACCATAAACACGCTTACCATAAGCCCTATCGCGGCGGCGCCGAAATAACTTATCGCCTCGCCGTTTATTTCGTAAATAAATCTGAAAGAAACGAATTTTACGGCAAGCGCCGCAATACACGACAGAAAAAATATAAAACAAACTCTGTAAAACGAAACCCTGCCGCTCGTATCCGTTTCGTAAAAAAATATTCCGCTTACCACAGGCACGAAAAGCACCATTATGGTTAAAATAACGGGAAACATTTCATAGCCTTCAAACATATAAAACACGCTTAAAAGTACTATAAAAAGCATTACGAACATGAAAGTTACCCTCAAGTATACGAACGGCGACGGCGGTCTCTGTTTTACGTTCCCGCTTTCCTCGTAATGTTCCAAGGGCTTTTTTCTGATGAAAGCGTTTTCCCACATTTCGCGGAAGGCAATGTTCGCCCCCCTTCGTTTTTCGGGCAAATCACCTGAATTTTCTTTTATTTTTACGGCGGTTTTTTCATCTTTTTTATCGCCGTTCACAACGTTTTTAACCCTTAAATCGTCGTTCATTCGTTCTCCTTGCAGGCGTTGAACTCTACGAAAAAGTTGCTTCCCTCGTTCTTTTTGCTTATTACGCCGTATTTGAGATTATGGGATTCGAGTATGGCTTTAACTATGGAAAGGCCGAGCCCCGTACCTTTTACGGGTCGCTTGTGCGTATCGGAAGCGCGGTAATATTTTTCCCAGATGGTATCTATTTTATCTTCGTCTATTCCCTTGCCGGAATCTACCACTTCAAACAGAACTTTACCTTCGTTTTCGGTTAAAAAAACGTTTACGGTTTTATCCTCTCCCGTGTAGTTTATCGCGTTGCCTATAAGATTGTAGATAACCTGCTCTATCTTCTTCGCGTCGCAAACTACGAAAAGATCGGGAACTATTTCGGTTTTTATAACGTATCCGTTATTTTCCGAAAAACTTGAAAAATGATCCACTACTTTTTTGGTAAGGTCGGAAAGATTGACGAGTTCCGGTTCGAGATCGTCTACGCTTGACTGAAGTTTCGACAGATTGAGAATATCGTTCACGAGCATGGTGAGCCTGTCTGCCTCGTCAATAATAACCTGCGCGTGCTTATCCCGTTTTTCCTTATTGTTCCCCGATATGTCCTTTATCATTTCGGCGTACGCCTTTACCATGGTAAGCGGCGTTTTAAGATCGTGCGTAACGTTGGCGAGAAGTTCGCGCTGCAGAACGCCGGTCTTTTTAAGTTCTTCTTTCATGTAGTTAAGGGTATCGGACAGTTCTCTGATCTCGGCGTACCCGTTGGCGTTGAATTCCACCGAAAAATCACCGTGCGCAAGTTTGCCCGCCGTTTCCGACATTTCCGTAAGCGGTCTGGACAGGTTAGACGCGATGATAAGCGATATGAAGAAGGCTATTACTATAATTATTAAGCTTATGATACCTAATTGCTTCTGAATAAGGGAAAGCAAGGCGGTAACGTTTTCAAGCGAAGATATAAGTATAAGATATACGGGATCTTCGGCGCCGTTTTCCGATACGATTTTAGCGTAAACGTACAAAGTGCCCGTTTTATTCTCGTTGCTCGTAATAGAGCCGGAGTAGATTCCGTCGTCACGCTCGGCGGCATAGTCTCTTACCCGCCTTATCACGTCGCCGTACTCGTCGTAGTACATGGGAAGAAATTCTTCACTCGGATAACACTCGTCGGGAACCGAACCTATCCCGTTGTATCCTTTGGTGGTAAATACGACGTAAACGCTATCCATTTCCTTTACCCTTTCGGCGGCGGAAGTGAATGCCTTTTCGGATTTTTCGTTTTCGGAGCGGTTAATATACAGCGTTTCGAGTTGCTCGCCTTTCGTTTTGAGCGACGCCTTCATCTCTCCCAAAAAATATTGTTCGGTGAATATTACCTGAATAAACCACACGACGCACAACATTCCGAGGGCGAAGAGAATGAAGTAAAACCAGATACTGTATTTAAGCCTGCGGGGATTAATCTTCATGCTTCGAACTTATACCCCATTCCGCGAAGCGTTATAACGTATTTACGGTATTGTTTGAGATTGCTGCGAAGCATTTTTATGTGCGTATCTACCGTTCTGTCGTCTCCGAAGAAATCGAAACCCCAAACGTCGGAAAGAAGTTTTTCCCTTGAAAGAGCGACGCCGCGGTTTTTGACGAGGTAGAACAAAAGTTCGTATTCTTTGGGCGTAAGGTCAACCTTTTGCCCGTCAACGTAAACGTTTCTGCCCGTGATGTCCACTTCAAGTCCGTCGAACTTATAAACCACGTTCTCCGTCTGTTTTTTGGTGTGCCGTTTGAGAACGGCGTTTACCCTGGCCATAATCTCTTTTGGGGAAAACGGTTTTACAACGTAATCGTCAACGCCCATTTCAAAGCCGAACAGCTTATCGTATTCTTCCCCTCTCGCGGAAAGCATTATAACGGGTATATCCTTTATTTTTTTGATTTCCTTTACGGCGGAATATCCGTCTAGCTTGGGCATCATAATATCCATTAAGATTATATCGTAATCGTTATCTCGGCACATCTGAACGGCGTCTCTTCCGTTTTCGGCCTCACTCGCTTCGTATCCTTCGTATTCCGCGTATTCGCGGAGAACCTCTCTTATCATTTCCTCGTCGTCTACTATCAGCATTCTTTTCATTTTTACTCCCTCCGTACGGTCAAATTATTTCAATTCTTTTAAGTTCGCCGTTATCGGCTTTAAGATAATACGCTTTGCCCCCCGCCGATACCGCGCGGACGGCAACTTCGTTTTCGTAAACTACGGCGCAATCGTTCTCTATCCCCACGGCTTCAAGATTACCGTTCAGCAAAATCCTGTCGAAATCTTCACGCCTTTCGTTATAATGCGGGCAGGCTAGTCCCTTCAGAATACCCGCCGCGGGCATTATTTTGTAATCCGCGCCGTCTCCGGATATTATTTCGGAATCGGTGTACATTTGTTCAAACCAACATATCGCTCCGGCGGAAAGCCCGCTTATTATCACGCCGCGACGGTAAGCATCGATCACAAGGGACATAACGCCGCTTTCCTTCCAGCTTTCTATCATAAACTTCGTATCGCCGCCGCCAACGTAAATCATATCGGCGGCTTCGAATTTTTCTTTCAGACGGCAATACTCCGTTTTCCGGTAAACAGTCATGGCGACTTCTGCCTTCAACCCGAATAAGGAAGTATAGGTTTTTCTGAAAGAGTTGAAGTACGGCATAAAATCGTAACTGGCCGTGCCGAGAAATAAAGCGGTCGCCCTTTTTTCGCCCGCTCTTTTTTTTGCGAGATCGGCTATATACCCGTCGATTTTCAGCGTGGTTTTATTTTTAATTTCTCCGCCGCCTACGGCAACGATAATTCTTGAACTCATT
>JAGCZN010000080.1 GCA_017959995.1 Clostridia bacterium | reverse complement strand
CCGTGTGGACGGAGTTCGGTTGGGAATCCATGTCGGAACATAATATAAACAAGTTTCATTTTGAAAATTACGAAAATCTGAAAAAAAACGACGACGTAGATTTCGTTACCATAAAAGAGTATTTTTAAAAACGGAAAGAAACGGATGATAAGTCCGTTTATATCGCGTACGACGATTTCAACAAAATTCTTCCCTGGGGAGTTGGGGCGGATCAGCTCCGCCGGTGTGACAGGGTTGCCGAATACAGGCTTTTACTCGCGGAAAAACTCAATGTTATGGCCTGGTTATCCGGTAAAATGGATAAATCCGATGAAATAAACGAGGCGTGGAAAGATCTTCTGATAAGTCAGAGTCACGACGTAAGTTTGTGCGAATACAGCAGATGGGGCGGCGGCGTTATGCCCGCCGAAAACAGAGCCGAAGAATTTTACGGACAGCAATGGGGCGCCATCGGATACAGGCATCTCGATAATTCATTGAATGCCGCAAAACGCCTTACGGAAAATCTTTCGGCGGCGGTCGGTTCGGAAG
Source organism: Clostridia bacterium (assembly GCA_017959995.1). Taxonomy (GTDB): domain Bacteria; phylum Bacillota; class Clostridia; order Christensenellales; family Borkfalkiaceae; genus RGIG3732. Next base: position 10,751 of record JAGCZN010000080.1, on the reverse strand, counting down.
AGCACGTTCCGTTCGATTACGAAAAAGCGATAGTTATATACAATATGTCGCAATACGAAGGGAAGGGAGAATACCATACCGGCAGAATATATCTCAGAGAGGACGTTTTCGATACGGAAGTGAGGGATTCCGAGGGTAACCCCGTTCCCTATAACACACTCAATTCTTACAGAAGGGAGAACGGAAGCCTGTATTATACGGAACTTGTAATAGAATCAAACGGCGTTCCTCCTTTCGGCGTGAAGTCTTATTACGTGTGCAAAGGCGCGGGATCGGAAGCAAAAGGTAGCCTTATTAAGGAAAACGAACGTTGTTTTACTCTTGAAAACGGTAAAATTTCCGCCACGATAGATAAAACGACGGGCTACCTCACTTCACTCGTTTGCAAGGAAACGGGCGAAATACCGTAGGAAAGGAAACCTTCCGTTTTCACGGCGAGCCGAGTGACGTTTACCCTCTGTGGACAAAGGACGTAAAGATACCGTATCTTTCTTCGTCCGACGCCGAAGTAACTGTAACCGTAAAAAAAGTTTTTGATACCGCAAATTACGCAAAAATAGTAAGCGAGTTCAGGCATGGGCAGTTTTTCTATTTCGTAACGTACGAACTTGCCGATATGAGCAACGGGATAGACGTTAAGTGTCGCCTTAAAATATATATTCCGCCTAAAGCGGCGGAAGGAAAAATCAACGGCTGGCAATTGCCCCTTGAAATTACGGACGGATATAAAATAGATTTCAACGTTGAATTAAATAACGCCCGTTATTACGCGGATGCTCCGTTCGAAATAACCCAAACGAACAAAACGGGTTTTCACGTTACGCATTTTGTTGATATTGCGGGAGAGAAGACCGGTCTTACCGTGATTCACGGCGGTAACCAGTATTTCAAAAGGACGGAAAAGGGTATGGAGAACCTCATTCACAGGGAATGGGAATCCCATTTTACCGCTGAAGTGGACTGGTTACACTATACGGAATTTACGTACACGCTCATTCCGCACGCCGCGCCGAAATCCTATCCGGAATTATTTGCGCTTACCTACGGGCGCATTTGTAAGCCTTTCGTATCCGTTTGCGAAAAAGGTAAATACGACCGCGGGTTTATAAACGTGGAAGGGTGCGCCGTTTCTTCGGTGAGAAAAACGGATAAGGGGATAGAAGTAAGGGTGTTCAACCCGTCTGACGGCAACGCCGCAATAAAAATTTCCCCGCGTTTTGATTTTGAAAACGTTTATATAACCGATATGAACGGCGAAATACAGAGTAAATGTTCGTTCGGCGCGTTTATTTATGAAATGACGCCGTGGGAGATACTGACCGTATTATTCGCGTAAACAAAAAGCCGTTCCGTAAATGATTTTTACGGAACGGCTTTTTTATTGTGTAATTATAAGCGTAACTATTTCAAACGGTTTCAAAGTATATTTGAAAGCGTTTTCTTCTTTTTCAACTTCCGAAATAATATCTCCGTTCAGTTTGACCGCGCGGCAACGTGAAAAACCTTCGGCGCAAATATCTACGGTTTTCTTTTTGCCGTACGTTTCCGTAAAGCAAACGGAAAAACCTTCTTCCGTTTCCCGCAAATATACCATTATCACTCCTTCAGGTTCATTGCCGTATGAAAATAAACTTTTATACGGGGGTAGTATGTTGCGCGCGTCGGCTCTTGCGTAGTCGGAGAAATAAATTCTCTGTTCGGATAACGTTATGTTTTCTTCGGATGGCGTATCGAAAAGAATGGAATATCCGAGTTCGTGTTTGCCTTCGGCCTCTATATCGTCGTTTATGTCTTCTTCCCAGGTGTCCGCCTTTCTTATAATCGAATTGAGAAGTATTATGCCTAAAGTATTGCGTTCGGTATCGCACAGAAAATATCTGTCGGTATTTTCCCGCAGTATCGTTACGGGTTTTCCGGAAAGCGAGGAGGAGACGTATCGCTTGGCGTAAATAACGCCTTTCCTGCGGCGGTGGGCGAAATATTTTCCGAAAGCCTCGTCGGAATATTCGCAAGCGACGTTTACCTTATCCGTCGCAAACGGAATATCGCATTTTACTGCGGATAAATCGTCCACGGGCACGCTTGCAAAGAGGAAAGCGTTCGCTTTTTTCCAGTTTACCGATACGCGGAATGACAATTTTTCCACGCCTTTTTCGGCGTATATATTCTGCACTAAATCAAGGTTTCCCGCATTGCCGTAAAGGTCGAGGTCGAGGATATTCTCGTCTGCCCTTATTATTTTGTAACGGGTAAACTTCGCGTCGGAAAACTCGTTGGTTTCGGTTTCCGACCAACTTCCGTGGTAAGCGTAATTTTTAAGCGTAACGCCGTTGAACGGCCGCCCGCGCGAAAACAAACCGTTTACGGAAACGAGGTCGCCGTTTCGGAAAATAAGATCGTATCCTCCGCCGCTTACCGTTAATTCGGGAATGATCTTTTTAACCGTTACGTGTTGTTTGGGCGCAACGTGTTTGCCGAACAGTCCGCGAACGTCGCCTTTTTCCGCCCTTATCGTGTTGTAGCCGTATGCGGGAAGATAAATTCTGCAACCCAAAACGTATTCCCACGTGTTTAGATAATCATGTTTTCCCTTGACGAAGAAGCTTATTTTTTCGCCTCTCCCGTCCGAAAGACTCAATTTTTCGATATCGGCGCACGGAACGGTTACGGTAACGTTCCGGTAACCCTCGAATTGCGTGTCGTTAAAAACCGTTTTCAGATTATTTTCGCCTGCGTTTATCTTTTTGGCTATTTCGTCGTGAATTTTTGAAATATATCTTTCCGTTTTGTATATAATATTTTCCAGCGAAGCGCGTATTTTTATGTAGTCCTCGGTAAAAAGCCATTGAGTTGCGTGCGAACAGGCGGTGAGTAGCGTTTTCCAATCGTCCTCGAAGTCGCATAATAAGTTTGTTCCCGCTTTTTTTGCGAAATATTGCCATCTTTCCGCCGTAACTAGTAGTTCGTCGGCACGTATCCGCATAGGAACGAATCCCTTTTCTCCGTTAAGGGAAATATTATAAGATACGTCGGAGCAATCTATCGTGCCGCGGATCGTTTTCAATTTGTCTTTGCGGGAATTCAATTCATCCGCAAATTCCCGCGGAGAAGAAATTTTCACCGATCCAACGCGGCCGTTTTTGCAAAGGTCTATTATTTTGGGAATATCAACGTAGTAAACTTTTCCGTCGTTGTTTGCCTGGTTGGTTACGAACGGTGGAACGTCGTCGCATCCGCAACTTATCCATATAAGGTCAATATCCGAAAATTTCAAACAACTTTCGGCGTTGTCAAACAGATATTTTTCCGCTTCTTCGCGGGTGTTTACGTTTTCCGTGCCCTGTCTGTCAAAACAACTGTAATCTCCGCGTACAACGCAAATTCTGCTTCCGTCAAATCCTTCCCAGATGAAACTCGACGGAATGTTTTTTGCGTCCATAACGTCGTTCGGGCGATATACTTTATATAAATCGTAACCGTATTGCGAAAGGATCTGCGGAACCTGCGCATGGCCGAGCGCTACGTCTATTTCTTCCGAATAAACGTTACATAGTGCGTAACTTAAAATTTCCCGCCCGGTTTCAAAGTTTTTAAGATACGTCGCTTCGCCAACCATATTCGGCCTTATATTTGCGTAGGCCCCGGTAAAGTTGATTTTACCGCTCTCGATATACTTTTTGAACTGTATCTCTTTTTCGGGGTATTTTTCGAAAAGCGTTTCGAGTTGCGCTCTGTAACAATCGAAATACCAGCGGAATTCAGGCATAGATCGGGCGTAGTCCATAACGCTGTCGAATATCTGCTTATATCTGTTTTCGTGCCAGAAACGCGTGTGAAGCGCCGCATAGTCGCAATGGGCGTACGGTAATATCCGTATATTTTTTCCCGTAATCGATTTTTCGTCTTCTTTCATATTCAAACCTTGTTATTTTAATATAACATATTATTATTGAATTTTCAATATTTAAAATCGGGCTTTTTATATATATTCGGTAAAAAAAAGCACAAACAGGTAAAAAAATATAATTATGCTTTATTGAAAACGCGTAACGACCGGAGAATTAACCGGTTGCGCTCATTTTTCGGGATAACCTTTGTTCGTTGAGCGTGCGTTTTTTGATTACCGGTAAAAATAATATAGATACTTAAACTTGCGTAAAAAAAATAAAAATGATATAATAAATAAAGAACGCGCGATAACCGCGTTTCAAATTCACGTACCGTGAAAACAGATGATTCCGGAGGAGTATTATGTTAACTAAAAAACAGTATGACGACGGTGTTGAATTCGTACTTAACGAATTCAAAAAGGCCGGCATAAAAATAACCGAAGATGAAATAAAACGCATAGAAGTTGCCGATTTCGGCCTCGGAAACGTAGAGGAAGTCGGCCTTCAACTTCTCGTTTACGTCAATACGGATAAGGTATGCGCCAAGGAAATGGTCCTGCGCCCGTATCAGACGTGTCCGCAGCACGTTCACGTGAACGGCAAGGAAAACGGCGTAGCTTACGACGGTAAGGAAGAAACTTTCCGCGTGCGTAAAGGCGTTTGTTATCTTTACGTTGCCGGCGACGGCGAAAAAGAAAAAATCAAGGCAAAAATTCCGCCTACGCCGGTAAACGTATATCACGAAGTGATTCTTAAAGAGGGCGAACAATACACGCTTTATCCGTGTACGCAGCATTGGTTTCAGGCAGGGCCGGAAGGCGCCATCGTAAGCGAATTTTCCACTCGCAGCCGCGACGAGAGCGATATTTTCCTCGACGAGCGCATTTCGAGAATACCCGAGGTGGAAGAGTAAAACTATGAACGAAAGAAAAGGAATAATGCTTGCCGGCAACATTTTGACCGATACCGTTAAAATGATTTCTTCCTACCCGGAAAAGGGAATGCTGGTAACCGTAACGGATATAAAACGCGGGGTTGGCGGCAGTGTGCCGAACTCGGGAATGGACCTGAAAACGATGGATCCGTCGCTTCCGGTGTTCGCAGCCGGCAGAGTGGGCGACGATGACAACGGCAGATACGTCGTAGCCAGAATGAAAGAGGTGGGAATGGACGTAAGCGGCGTAAAACACGCGAAAAGCGGCACTTCTTTCTCTGACGTAATGACTGTTTCCGGCACCGGTGAGCGCACTTTTTTCCACTATCGCGGAGCAAACGCGGAGTTTGATATTACCGACGTAGAACCGGATAAGGTAAACGTAAAGATGTTTCATCTCGGTTATCTTCTTTTACTTGACAAGGTTGAGGAAAAGGACGCTGAATACGGCAACCGTGCGGCAAGGCTTCTTGCGGGGATGCAGAAGCGCGGCATAGAAACTTCGGTTGACGTGGTAAGCGAAAGCAGCGGACGCTTTGCCGAAGTGGTCGTTCCCGCTCTGAAATACTGCGATTACGTAATCATAAACGAAATAGAGGCCTGCGGGGTAAGCGGCAACGTTCCGCGAAACGCCGGCGGCGCTCTCGATGAAGAAGAGGTAAAGGCGGCTATGCTTTTTATCCTGAATAAGGGAGTTAAAAACGCCGTTATAGTACACGCGCCGGAAAAGGGTTTTATTTTAAGGGCAAACGGAACGTTTACCGCCGTTTCGTCGTTAAAACTTCCCGATGGATATATAAAAGGCAGCGTAGGCGCGGGAGACGCGTTCTGCGCGGGCTGTCTTTACGGTTTGTATAACGGCTGGAACGACGAAGACATTCTTAAATACTCCGCTGCGGCCGCCGCGTGCAATCTTGCGGAGGCGGATTCCGTTTCCGGCATGAAAACGGTTTCGGAAATATGGGAAACTTACAATAAATACAAAAGGGTTTAGGTATTATGAAAAAATTCGTAATGTACGGCGCGGGAAACATAGGCAGGGGATTTATAGGCCAAACTTTTTCCGACGCGGGGTATAAAGTAGGCTTCGTTGATATAAATATGGAAGTAATAAACGCGCTTAACGAAAAGGGCGAATATCCCGTAAACGTGGTTACTTCCGATAAAAACGAAGAAAAAACGGTAAAAAACGTTTACGGTATCGACGGAAGGGATATAGAGCTCGTTTCCGAAGAGATAGCGTCGTGCGCGCTTATGGCAACGGCTATCGGCGTAAACGTTCTCAAATTCATAGCTAAGCCCATCGCCCTCGGCATAAAGAAAAGGTACGAGCGCGGCGCGGAACCGCTCAACATAATAATATGCGAAAACCTGATCGGGGCGGATGAGTTTCTGAAGGGACTTGTAAAGCAGGAAGTGCCCGATATCGCGGATTATATTGATAAAAACGTAGGTTTTATAGAGACGAGCATCGGCAGAATGGTTCCCGTTATGACCGAAGAAAAGCGTGCCGGCAACGCCCTTAGGGTATACGTTGAGCCGTATAACGTTCTTCCGGTGGATAAGGCGGCGTTCAAGGGCGGAATACCTGAAGTTCAAACGCTTTATCCGTTCTCTCCGTTCAATTTGTTTATACAGCGCAAACTTTTCATGCACAACATGAGCCACGCGCTTTGCGCATATCTCGGAAATTTGCGCAGTTACGAATACATTTACGAGGCGGTTGCCGATTACGACGTACGCTACGTCGCTTACAAGGCGCTTGCCGAAATGGCGGTAGCCGTAGCGGCGGAAAACGGCACGGAGGTAAAGCCGCTCATAAGCCACGCGGATAATCTGCTCTTCCGCTTTACCAACCGAGCGCTCGGCGATACGGTGGCGCGCGTCGGCAGAGATACGAAGCGTAAACTCAGCCCGAACGACCGTCTTATCGGCGCTTTGAAACTCTCCGTAAAAAACGGAATTCCGTGCAGGTTTTTGTGCATAGGCATAGCTGCGGCCATGCTTTTCGGCCCCGATGGGGACGACAGCAGTAAGGAACTCCGCGCCTATGCGGAAGAAAACGGCGTAAAATCCGCGCTCGGGAAATATTCGGAGTACACGGGCGAATACGCGGGCCTTATCGAGGAGCTTTACGCTATGTTAAAAGAAGGTAAACCGATAGGTTATCTCATAAACTACTGCGATACGTTATCCGGTTCGGAGGTAAGGGTATGACGGACGGCAGAATCAGCAATTTACAGCAGATAGCGAGCGTAAGAAGATATAAATTCACCGCGGGCAAAAGCGCGGGTATCGACGTTATAGATTGCGAAAACGGCAAACTGCGTTTTCTTCTTAACGTTACCAAAGGGTTGGATATAATGCAGGTTTATCACGAGGGGCAGAACGTTTCCTTTTTGTCAAAAAACGCCTTTATCGCGGATAATCTGCCTTTTGCAAACAGGTTTGAAGGGGGGATGCTGTATACTTGCGGGTTGGATAGCGTAGGCGATCGCGAGGGGTTTGAGATACACGGAACGTATCACAATACCGTGGCCGAGGTAACCCGCGCGGAATGTTCGGAAAAGGGGATCGTCGTAGAGGCAACTATAAGAAAAAGCGCGCTTTTCGGCGAGAATCTCGTTCTGAAGCGCAGAATAACCGCCGAAATCGGCGGAGAAACACTGAAAATTGAAGATACGCTTTTGAACGAAACGTACGTTGACGAAGATTACTGTATTCTCTATCACGTAAATCTCGGTTATCCTTTGCTTGACTCAGGCGGGCGTATAGAGATGGACGCAGCTTCCGTAAAGCCGCGCACCGCACTGGCAAAGGAAAAACTATCAGAGGTTTTCGATATAACCGAACCGCTGCCCGCTCAGGAAGAAACGTGCTATTTCATAGCGCTAAACAAGCCGGAAGTGGCCTATATCAACAAAAAACTCGGTAAAAAGTTCACTATGAAGTTTTCCGGCGAAACTCTTCCGCACTTTGTGGAATGGAAGAGTATGGCTTCCGGCGATTACGCTTTGGGGCTTGAGCCGTGTACTACCGAACTAGACGGGTTTTTCGGATATAAAAAGATAAAAAGCGGAGAAAAAATAAATTTTTCGATCGAAATAAGTATCCGCAACGTATAATAACGGGATCCGTGCGGCGTATTTCGCCGTCGGTTACGTATTGCGAAAAAAACAAAAGCCGCCTTAAACGCGGGAAAAAGGCGGATTTCGCGGAACAACGAAACCATATAAAAAGGGCGGCGGCGCGTGTGGCGCCGCCGCCCTTTGAAAATTTCTTAATCGGTTTCGGGCTTGTACTGATTTTTTTCGTCGTCCATAACTTTCAGCATGGCCTTCGCGAATAAGGGATCGAACTGCGTTCCCGCGTTATTTCTGAGTTCCTCACGCACTTCTTCCTCCCCGAGCGATTTACGGTAACTTCTGTTTGAAGTCATTGCGTCGTAGGCGTCCGCCACGGCGATAATACGCGCTATTTCGGGTATATCTTCACCGACGAGTCCGTCCGGATAGCCTTTTCCGTCGTAACGTTCGTGGTGATAATGCGCGCCTACGCTTAAAAACGGTGCCTGCCTGATACTTGAAAGTATCTGATAACCCACTATGGAATGTAGTTTTATTTGGCCGAATTCTTCCTCCGAGAGTTTTCCCACTTTATTGATTATGTCGTTACTTATTCCTATTTTACCTATATCGTGCAGAAGCGCGGCGAAATACACCTGATCGCAAACGTTATCCGGAAGGCCCGCCTCTTTCGCTATTTTTTTGGAGTAAAACGCCACTCTCGTCGAGTGCCCGCGCGTATATTTGTCCTTTGCGTCTATGGCGTTTACCAAAGCGGCCGTCGTCTGCTCGAACATAGCCGCTTCTTTTTTCTTCGCCGCGTTGTAGAACTGAAGTTCGTGTATTTTCGCCCTTTCGGCGGCTTCGCTTAAAAAGTTGAGGGTATAAGTATAGAATACGCATACTACCAAAGCGGTTACCATATTGGTAAGCGAAACGCCGTACGTAAATATCTGCAAAACAGACGAAACGGTAGGCAGGGCGATACATATCGTCATCGAAATAGTGAGGCTGCGTTTTTTTATTTTTTTTCTGAACCTTAAAATCGACCATTCCTGCAACAGTACGATAAGAAAGGGAACGGCGTAACAAAGCACGTGAAGCGGAGCGCGCCGGTAGTTATTCTGCGCGTCGAAAGTGTAATAAAGCCCCGTAAACTGCGAAACGACTACGAGAACTACGCCTACGCCGAACAATACGTCGGCAACGGTCAATTGTATCGGCGTACGGGATAGCATACATTCGTTTTTATACAAATCTCCAAGAAATCTCGTTACGAGAAACGGTATAAGAAGCAGGAAAAAATAAACGAGACCGTTACCGATTCTTACCATATAGAAACCGAGTTTGCTCGTATTTCCCCTGTAAACGTAGCATATACGGTCGAAAAACAGCAGCAGCATAGCTGAAATTTCCATGGAAGCAAGAATAAGTTTGGTTTTGCCCGGCAACGTTTTCGTGATAAGCGTCATAAACGCGAGTATTCCGCACATTCCGCACATGAAAAGCATTATCTCAAGTTGATAAGCGGTTATCAGGTCCATATTTCTATTCTACATCTTAAAAAAAATTTTTGCAAGGAGTAAACGCACCGTTCCGTTAAAAATTTTTTGCGGGGAAGTTGCGTCGGGAAGCGGCTTACTGATTCCGGCCGTGCACTTTTTCTTTTTTGCGAGCAACTGTATGCTTATCGCGTACAAAATCCTGAGTTTGTACGAATTGGCGATTTTTTTACATAAGCACTTGAATTAAAATGGGTAAACTGTTATAATATATAAAATTTATTTTTATTTTCTCATTGGAGGTATCGATAATGGCAAAAAGACGAATCGTAGTCATCGCGATGCTCGCGGTAGTTATGGTCATCGGTCTTTTCGGTTTTGCGGCTTGTAAAAAGAACCCCAAAACGTCCGAAGCGACCGGTCCGGAAAACTACGAACTGAAAGGCGAGTATTACGCGGAAGTAAACGGCGAAGATTATTATCTCACGCTGGACGGTAGCAATTACGCGCTCACGCTTGAGGATCTTCGCGGAGGGTACGAATACGACGGAACGAGGCTCACGCTGGACGGCGACGTAGTCGCAAGCGTCAGCGGCGACGCTATAGTTCTGACGTACAACGGCTCTACGTACAGATTTTTGAAGAAGATCAACTACGAAGTGCAGTACTACGCGAACGGCGGCAGCGCGGTGGCAACCGCCACCGTACTCAACGGAAAAACGGCGGTAAAGCCGAACGATCCCGTTAAGGACGACGGAAAATTCGTAGGTTGGTACGAAGACGCGGCGTACACAAAACTGTACGACTTCGGAAAACCCGTAACCGGAAACGTAACGTTATACGCGAGATACGTTGAGAGTACCGGAGCCGAAGAGTTCACCGTTCGGTTCGTTATGAACGGCGAAGTGGTAGAAACGAAGACCACCGTGAACGGAGTTCTTTACGAGTTGCCCGCCGTCGAAGGAAATTTCGACGGGTGGTACGTAAGCGCGTTCAACGACGCAAATAAACTCACGTACAAATACGACGGACAGGTACTTGAAGAGAACCAGTCGTTATACGGCGTTATGAAAGGCGAATCGCCGCAGGCTTCGGTAACCGCAAGCGGCGTTATGTGGAGCGCGGCAGACGTAAACAGCGCTTATGCGCTTACCATATCCGGGCCGGAAGGTATCTATATACTCAAACAGACGAGTTCTACTTCCTACGCTTACGATTTTTCGGATAAACCCGCGGGCGTATACGAAATAACGCTAACGGTACGCGGCAAGAGCACGAAAGCGTATTACAACAACAAAGGTCTTGCGAGAGTAAGTAAGTTCGAAGTGATAGACGGCAACACGCTGCTCTATAACGGCGT
>JAGCZN010000079.1 GCA_017959995.1 Clostridia bacterium | reverse complement strand
GGCTGCGTAATATCGAACGGGGTTGCTAAGGAGTTTACTGAAAACTGCAGAAGCGAAAAGGGGAAAAAACGCGATAAATTCACTTTGGTATGTACGGGCAGGTACAGCAGGGAAAAACGGCAGGACATTCTGATAGAGGCCGCCGCGCTTTCAAAGCACAAAGATAAACTGAAAATAGTTTTTGCCGGCGACGGCCCTTTGAAGAACAAACTTCTCTCTCTTTCCGAAAAGCGCGGGATAAACGCCGAATTCGGATTTTTCACGCGCGAAGAACTGCTGAAAGTGCTTCGAGGCGCGGATCTTTACGTGCACACCGCCGAGATCGAAATAGAGGCGATCGCCTGCCTTGAAGCGATTGCCGGCGGGCTCGTTCCCGTAATAGCCGATTCTTCGCGTTCGGCAACCGGCTGCTACGCTTTGACGGCGGAAAATCTGTTTGAGTACGGAAACCCTTCGGCGCTTGCGGAAAGAATAGATTTCTGGTTGGAAAACCCCGATCTCGCGGAGAAGAATCGTGCGCTCTACGCGGATTTCACTAAGGAAATAGATTTTGACGCGTGTATGGATAAGATGGAGAAAATGATTTTGAAAGTGGCCGAAAACGCGCAAAAACAGGCTGTTTATTTACAAAAGGCGAAAGTTGGTATCAGATGAAAAGGGTAATTTATTTTAAGGACGAATTAAACGACGATTTTTCCGGAATGAATATGAAAAAACCGCCGTTGCCCGAAAATTTTCGTTACGTGCGCAAAAATCCGTTTTACCGCGCGGCGTGTTTTTTGTTTTATCGCATTATAGCAACGCCCGTGGCGTACGCCGTGTGCAAGATTCATTACGGAGTCAGATACGTTAACCGCAAGATAATTAAAAAGCACAAGGGCGGCTGTTTTCTCTACGCAAACCACACCATGGCTGCGGGCGACGCGTTCAGTCCGTCGCTGGCGGCTTTCCCGAAAAATACCAGAATCATTGTCGGAAGGGAAGCCGTTTCAAATAAATTTCTGCGCGCCGTGGTTCCGATGCTCGGCGGACTGCCCGTTCCGGACGGACTGAAACAGACCTGCAAATTCAGAAAAGCCGTGGAAGAGTACATAAAACGTAAAAATTGCGTAACCGTTTATCCGGAAGCGCATATATGGAAATATTATACGGGTATCCGTCCTTTTACGGACGTTTCCTTCCGTTATCCCGCCGAACTTTCCGCGCCGGTTTTCGCCGCGACGGTAACTTACGAAAAAAGAAAAATCTTTTCCCGCCCTCGCGCCGTGGTATATATAGACGGACCGTTCTATCCCGATATGACGCTGAACCTGAAAGAGCGCCGCAAAGTTTTGCGCGATCAGGTTTACACAGTTATGCTATCCCGCGCGAAAAACAGCAACTGCGAGTACGTAAAATACGTTTACTCCGGTGAAGATGCCGACAAATTAAGCGCGTAAACCGCCTTTATCACGTGTTATCGTGTGTTTTTATAAAACTAAAAATCGCCCGCGGCGGATAACCCGCCGCGGGCGTAACCGATTATTACCGTATATTGTTATTTTATAAGATTATCCACCTTGATGCTTTTGGCGTATTCCGACGGGCTCATATCGGTGCGCTGCTTAAAAAGGCGCGAAAAATAATGCACGGAATTTATACCGAGTTTATCCGCTATTTCCGTAAAGGAAAATTTGCCCGTGCTGATAAGCCGTTTCGCCTCGTCCATTTTCATATCTATATAGTAGCGTATTACGGAACTTCCCGTGTATTTTTTGAAAACGTTTTTCACGTAAGTTTTGCTGAAATACAGTTCGGCTGAAATTTCTTCAAGCGTTACGCCCGAATACAGCCTGCTTTTTAGAATCTCTTTTATTTTTTCGGCAATCTCTTCCGATTTGAAGCTTTCCCGCTTATCTTCCTTTCCCGCCCCTTCCGCGTCTTTTCTTACGAGCAGGATAAGCAGGTTTTCAATGTCGTTTTTAATTATTTGCTCGCTGCCTAATGGAACGGCGTCTCTCTTGTTCATTTTTACAAGGTGCGGATCGTTCAGTTTTTCGCGGTAGGTCTTGCTTCCCTCGGTTATAATTTCGCCGAGAAGCGCCTTTTCCCTTTCGCCGAAATTGAAGATGCGGTTTTCAAGTTTTTTGGCGGCGCGCGAAAAACAATCAAAAGAAATAATCGCCGCGTTCGCGAAATCGTCGTCGGTATTTATGGTGTGCAGGGCGTTCGGCGCGTGAAATATCGCCTGCCCCTGTTTAAGACGTATATCGCCCTTTTCGGTAACTATGCGCGCGGAGCCGCCGTCTATATAAACCATTTCCCAAAAGTTATGCCGCTCCGAGGGGAAACGGAAATTTTTTCCGTACCTGAAATAGTGTATGGTGTAAATGTATCTTACCGAAAAAGTTTCTGGCAGCGTGTTTTTAACGTATTTGCTCTCCATATTTTCATTATATAACATAAAGTTTGAAAAATCAAGCGTCGGTGTCCTTTTATGCAAAACAAACTATTAGCGCCGCGCCGCATATTTTTCGGGCAAAAGCAAAAACTGCTAAAAAGGAGAAAATATGAAAGCAACGGGAATTGTCAGAAGAATAGACGAACTCGGCAGAGTGGTAATACCTAAGGAGATACGTAAAACTTTACGTTTATCGTCGGGCGATCCGCTTGAAATTTATACTGATCGCGACGAACTTCTGTTCAGAAAGTATTCGCCCATTCGCAGCATAGACGGTTTTGCCGAGGAGTTTTCGGCGGCCTTGCGTGAGATAAGCGGGTATTCCGCGGCCGTTTGCGATACGGATTTCGTGGTGGCGTGCCACGGCGCAAAGGAATTTACGGGTAAGCCCGTATCGGCCGAAACGGAACGGGTAATGCGGGAGCGAAGAACTATGATAATAAACGCCACGGAGGGCGGAAGTCCGTTAAATCTCACTTCAGACGCGCAAAAGCCCTTTTCCGCCGAAGTTATCGCGCCGGTTATCGTCAACGGCGATTGCATCGGCGCGTGCGTGCTGTTTTCCTTTGATGAAGGAGTGAGAATGAGGGAAACCGACGTAAAACTCGCAAAAATGAGCGCGGAACTTCTTTCCAGAAGGTTTGCCGAATGAAAACGCGCTCCGTAGCGAGGGGAGCGGTAACGGTAGCGATCGGCGGGCTCGTTTCCAAAATAATAGGCGCGGCGTACCGCCTGCCGCTCACGAATCTTATAGGCGCCGAAGGAATAGGTCTGTATCAGATGGTCTTTCCGGTTTACTGCGCCTTACTTACTTTTTCCTCAACGGGGCTTCCTTCCGCTATTTCCAAGCTCGTCGGCGAAAACGAGGAAAACGCCGATAAAATTTTTTCGCGCTCCCTGATGTTGTTCGGAACGATAGGGATGGTAGGAAGCGCGTTAATGCTTGTTTTAGGCGGCTTTATTTCCGAAATTCAGGGAAACGCATCAGCCGGCGCGTGTTATAGAGCAATGTCGCCCTCGGTTTTTACGGTAAGCGTTATATCCTGCGTTCGCGGGTATTTTCAGGGCAGGTCCGATATGCGGCCTACCGCGGTGTCGCAGATTACCGAACAGGCGGTAAAAACGGTTTTCGGGCTTACCGCTTGTTATTTTTTTGCTTACGACGTAAAAAAAGCCGCAACGGCGGCGGCGCTTGCCGTTACCGTTTCGGAAGTTGCCGCGCTTATATACCTTTTGATCAAGTTGAGGATTTCCGGTTATAAAAAACAGAAATTCGCTGAAAAACCCATCGGATTCGGCAAGATTCTCGCGCTGACGGTGCCCGTCGGTCTGGCGGCGTTTATGCTTCCGCTCGGCCATTTTGCGGACAGTTTTATAATTATAAACGTACTCGGCCGAAACGGCGGGGCTACAGAACTGTACGGAATATATTCGGGAAGCGTCGCCGCGCTTACGGGCGTTCCCGTTGCCGTGGCGTACGGCGCGGCGGTTGCCTGCGTACCGGCAATATCGCGCGGCGAAAATTCCGCAATAACCGACGCTTTGCGTTTTACGGGGTTAATTTGTATTCCGTTCACGCTGTTTTTTACTTTTTTCGCTAAGGAATGTATAGATCTCACATACGGCGGGATGAACGCGCTTCAACGTTTCAACGCGGCGCAGATACTCGGCGTAGACGCGATTTCCGTAACTTTATTATCGTTTTTGCAAACGGTAAACGCAATTCTCGTAGCCCGTGGGAAACAGCGGCTTCCCGTTTATACGCTTGCAGGTGCGCTTATCGTAAGGGCTGCGCTTTGCGCATGGTTCTGTTCGATTTCGTCGGTGGGTATAATCGGCGCGCCCGCCGCGGCTAATTTATCCCTTGCGTTTGCGCTTGCTATAAATATCGTTCACGCGCTTGAAAACGTTTCGCTTACCGTGGTTCTCAACGATATTACGAAGTGCGTCGTATGCTCGTTAATATGCGTTTTAGCGGGGTTTTATGTTTATAACGCCATAGGCGGGGTTGTAGCTTTCGTATGCTTTTCCGCGGCGTCGGCGGCTTGTTACGTTTTTCTTACGTATATTTTCGGCCCGCTTAAAGAAACGTTCCGCGTAAGGCCCGGCGGGAAAAAGAAATCGGTATCCGCGTAAAGATAAAGTATTTATTCGTTTGTGTTTTTTTTCTCCTTGTGGTAAAATAATTCCGTATCGGAAAGCGATTTCCGAAAAGGAGTTTCTATGAGCCTTACTCTTATCGGCCTCGGCGTATCCGCGGGAGACGTAACCTCTGCCGCGGCGAAAAAAATACTTTCGGCGGATCTCGTTATGCTCAAAACGGACGTTACGGCAAACTATTCTTTTTTTGCCGAAAACGGAATAAAAGTTTCCACGATGGATCACCTTTACGGCAAGAGCCGCACCTTCGACACGCTTATAAAAAACGTGGCGGCGGAAGTTTACGCGCGTTCGAAGAACGTAAACGCCGTGTATTGCGTTGACGGTAGCGTTCTTGAAGACAACGCCTGTAAACTTATACTTTCTCGCCACGGGGAAGTTGAAGTGATATCGGGTGTTTCCAAGGTTTCGGCCACGCTTGAAAAACTTGGCGTATACGGGGGATATTGCGCGGTTTCCGCTTACGATATAGGCGACTTTTACTTAAACGGCGGAACGCTTTGCGTTTACGATCTGGACAGCGCCTGTCTTGCGGGCGAAGTAAAACTCAAACTTATGAAAGAGTACGGCGACGAATGCCCCTGCTTTGCCTTTTACGGCGACAGATCCGAAAAAATTCCGCTTTACGAGGCGGACAGGCTTCCCGTTTACGATTATACGACGAGGCTCGTGGTGATTCCCCGCGGCTTTTTATATAAGGACGGATATAATTTTCAGGATCTGTGCCGACTTATCAAACTTCTCCGCGCCGAAAACGGTTGCCCGTGGGACAGGGCGCAAACGCACGACTCGATTCGCGTGAACGCCATTGAAGAAGTTTACGAAATGATAGACGCCATTGACCGTAGGGACGATGAACGCCTTACCGAAGAGATAGGAGACGTGCTTATGCAGGCCGTATTCCACACCGAACTCGGAGAGGAACGCGGCGCGCTTACGGGCGGCGAAGTTCTTACGGGCGTATGTAAAAAACTTATATCCCGCCACACGCACATATTTTTCGGCGATCACGCGGCCGACGCGAACGAGGCGCTTGACGTATGGGATAAAAATAAGCAGAAAGAACACGGATTCACGCCGGAACAAGCCGTGCTTGACGTGCCCGAAAGTTTCCCCGCGCTTATGAGGGCGGAAAAAGTTCAGAAGCGCAGCGTCAAGGCCGGCTGGCGGGCCGGAAGCGTAAACGACGCCGAAAACGCAGTTGTATCCCTTGCCGAAAAACTTGCGTATGAAACGGAAAAAGAGGCGATAATGCGCGTTTCGGGCGACTTATTGTTTGCCTGTGTGAATCTTGCGCGGCTTAAGGGAGCGGAGTGTGAAATTGCCCTTAAAGATAGAACCGCGGAGTTTGTACGCGATTTTACAAAGGATAGAAAATAATGGAAACGAAACCGCTTAACGTAGGCGGGATAGGGCTTAAAGGAAATATCCTTCTCGCGCCGCTCGCCGGTTTTACCGATTACGCTTTCAGGGGAATTTGTCTCGATCTCGGCGCGTCGCTCTCGTTTACGGAGATGGTCAGCTGTAAGGGGCTTATGTATAAAAACGAGAACACGGCCATACTTCTTAAAACTTCCCCCGCGGAAAAAGTAAAGGCGGCGCAGATCTTCGGCAACGACCCCGCGATTATGCGTGCCGCCTGCGAAAGCGAATACCTGGCGCCGTTCGATATTATAGACATAAACATGGGTTGTCCCGTGCCTAAATTGTTTTCAAACGGAGAGGGAAGCGCGCTTCTGCTCGATATTCCGCTTGCCGAAAAAATAATTTCCGAGTGCCGTAAGAGCGGCAAGATAATAACGGTAAAATTCCGTACCGGCGTCACGGCCGATAAACCCGTTACCGCCGAATTCGCCCGTGCGTGCGAGGGGGCTGGCGCTTCCATGATAACCGTTCACGGCAGGCCGAGATCGGCGTATTATTCGGGCGAGGTTAATTTTAAGGAGATAGCCGCGGCCAAAAACGCAGTTAATATACCCGTTATAGGCAACGGCGGGATTTTTACCCCGGAGGACGCCGCGCGGATGTTTTCGCTGACCGGGTGCGACGGCGTTATGATAGCCCGCGGCGCGCTTCACAACCCTTACGTCTTTTCGGAAATCACGGAAAAACCGTTTGTAAAAGATATAAAAGGTCTGCTTTTCAGGCAGATAAACGAACTTAAAAAAATCTATCCTGACGGGTGGGTGGCGCGCAATATGCGCAAGCAGGCGGCTTGCTATCTTAAAGGCGTTAAAGGCGGGAAACAGGCGAAAGTCAGAATTCTTTCCTGCGATACCACCGACGGAATGAAGGCGGCGATTGACGAGGTTTTCGGCTGAAAGTAACGATTCGGGCGCAACTTCCGTATAATACGACGGGAGGGGCTGTAATGAAAATTGCCTTCGTTACCGAGTGCGATTACGAATTGTCGGGCGGCGCAGAGGGGTGCGACCTGGTTGTTTTTCCGTTTTTCAGGGGCGGAGCCGTAAGTTACGACAAGGAAATCAAAGGCGCCACGAATTTTTTCAGAACGCTTACGAATTTATCCAAACGCCTTAAATCAACCGTTATCGCGGGGTGCGATACCGATTCTTACGGAATGATACGACACAGCGCCGCCGTTTGTGACGGAGGCAAACTTCTCGGCATAAGCGATATGACTACGGTTGCGGAAAAGGAGAAGTACGTTGGCGGCGGCACGCTCAGAGTATACGATACGCGCGCGGGGAAAATAGGGCTCGCCGTCGGGTGGGACTCGCTTTCCTCCGAAGTGGTAAAAACGCTTGCCCTTTGCGGGGCGGACGTGATAGTAAACGTTGCCGATACCGTTCTCGGCGGGATAACGGGAGTATCCGCCCGCGCGAAGGCGTACGAGTTCGGCGTACCTATAGCGGTTTGCGCCTACAGAAACGCCATGCTTTGCGGTGTGGAGGGAGAAATGGTCTTTTCGTCTCCGCAAAAAGTGTCGGTGGCAACGGTCGGAACAGGCAAGGATTATCATCTCGTAACGCTCAGGCGCCGCGGAAAGAAATACAACGGAGAAAACTCGTCATGAAACTCAACGTCGTACTCGTAGAACCGGAAATCCCGCAGAATACGGGCAATATAGTCAGAACGTGCGCGGCAACGGGCAGCGTTTTGCATCTCGTTCGCCCGCTCGGCTTTGAAATTACGGACAAGCATCTCAAACGCGCCGGTCTCGATTACTGGTATCTCACGGATATAAGATATTACGATTCCGTAGAGGAAGTTATAACGCGGTACTTTACGGGCAACAATTTCTTTTTTATGTCTACCAAGGCGAAAAGAATCTATTCGGAAGCCGAATTCAACGACGGCGACTTTATTGTTTTCGGCAGGGAAACGCGGGGGCTTCCCGAGCCGCTTCTCGAAAAATATTACGACCGCTCGCTCAGGATTCCAATGATAGACGAAGCGCGGTCGCTAAACCTCGCTAATTCCGTGGCGCTCACCGTTTACGAGGCGCTTCGACAGAACGGTTTCGATGGGCTGAAAACGGACGGCGAACTTACGGGGCGCGGATTTTAACCCCGCAAAACGCGCAAAAACGCGGAATTAAAGGTAATTACATTTTTATGAGGTATATATATGAGCGATAACTGTACGCACGATTGTTCTTCCTGCGGTGAAAACTGCGCCGATAGGAACGCTACGCAAAAAGAGAGTCTTAATAAACTGTCCTCGGTGAAAAAGGTCATAGCCGTGGTGAGCGGCAAGGGCGGCGTGGGCAAATCCCTGGTAACGTCAATGCTGGCGGTGCTCTCGCGGAGAAAGGGGTTTGAAACCGCCGTGCTCGACGCCGACGTTACCGGTCCTTCCATACCGAAAGTATTCGGCATAAAGGACAAAGCCGCAGGAAGCGATCTCGGGATATTTCCCGTTATAAGCAAAACGGGCGTAAAGGTAATGTCGCTTAACCTTCTTTTGGAAAACGATACCGATCCCGTGGTGTGGCGCGGACCGATAATTGCCGGCACGGTAAAGCAGTTCTGGACGGACGTAGTGTGGGATAAAGTGGATTATATGTTCGTGGACATGCCGCCCGGAACGGGCGACGTTCCGCTTACGGTGTTTCAGTCTTTGCCCGTGGACGGCATAATTATAGTCACTTCCCCGCAGGAACTCGTTTCCATGATAGTGGAAAAGGCGGTAAAAATGGCGGAACTTATGAACGTTCCCGTGCTGGGCATAGTTGAAAATATGGCGTATTTCGAATGCGATAACTGCGGAAAACGCCACTACGTTTACGGCGAGGGAAACGTTGAAAAGATCGCCGCCGTCCACGGCGTGAAAGTTACCGCCGAAATACCCGTTCGCCGCGATATCGCTTCGATCTGCGATAAAGGGCTGATAGAACTGTTCGAGGGCGACTGGCTTGACGGTCTTTCCGACGCAATAGAGCGACCGATAAAATAAAACCCTGCGAAAATCCGAAAAATTCCGTTTTGCCACGGTTTTTCGGATTTTTTATCGGTTTATAACTTGCGTAATTTTTAATTTATGCATATTTTTTTCAAGTAATATATATTTGTTTATAAATAACTGTTAAAATGTTTGTTTTAAGTGTAAAATTTGTTGACTTTATTTTCGTTATGTGATAAGATTGTGATAAAATAAGACTTTCAGGAAATATTCACTCGATGAATTACGTAGTTTCGGCCCTCGTTGCGGCCGTTGCGGCCACTGTTACGGCAGCGTTTGAAAACAAGAAAGGTGGCAAGGGGGAAAACGCTTGGATAAAGGCGCTTTCAATCGTTTTGTTCGGTTTTTATTTTTTGCGTTGCTTTTCTTACGACAGCGAACTTATCGGCATGACTTTACGGGTGAAAGGGTACTCTTCTCTCGCGCTTCCGGCAGGGGGAACGTTCGGGGCGGTATCGGCGCTCGCAGGGGAATGGCTTTCGCTTGCGGCGGCTATGGCGGCGGTATTGAAAGGCTTTTTCAAAACGCGTACGTTGGATCGCGCGGTGCTGTTCGCGATGCCCGTTTATTGCGTGATAAACACGGTTTTTTTCGGAAACGTTATATCGGTTTCAATGGGCGGCAACGTAAATATAATAAACTTCCCGTCTGTCTGCTACGCTGCGGAAAGCGGTATTATTACCTATCTTACGGTTTACTATTGGTATCGGGCGTTAAGGGATAAAGACTTCCCCGCGTTTACCGGTTACAAAAGCGCGGGCGTGTTCGCAGCGTGCCTCGTTTTGGGTATTTTATCGGCGGCGCCTAATTATTGGTGCCAATTTCTGTTCGGCGCTTCGGTAAGGCAGGCGTCGCTTATCAAGGGTTTCGGGTTCGAACACCGATTATTGTTGTACGGCGGCGTTCTTTTGCCGATGGCGGCGTATTTCGCCGTAAGGCATCTGGAAGAAAAAACCGTAAAGTGCGCGCTGTTGTATTTCACGCTGACCGCCATGTTCGTTTACTGCTATACGCAGAGCTTTTACGGACTTATTCACGAGCCCACGTCGTGGCCGTTGCACCTATGCAATACGGCAATGTTTTTGTTGCCGCTGTGTATAGTGTTCGGAATGAAAAGGCTTTTCTATTTTACTTACTTCATAAACGTTTTCGGCGCGGTGATGGCTATGCTTATGCCCAACTACGGCGACGAAGTGCGGATAAATTCCGCGGAGATAATACGTTTTTGGTATAACCACTACTACGCGTTTTATATGCCGCTGGTGACGGTGGCGTTGAAACAATTCCCGAGGCCTACCGTAAAACAGTTCAGATATTCTATGATAGGCTTCGTTATCTATTTCGTTTTCGCCCTTTCCATGAACGTTATCCTGCGCGGTTTCGGCTATACTCCCGATTATTTCTTCCTCGTGGGCGACCATATCGTGGGCACGCTCGGCGACTGGGCCAAAAAAATCTACGACGTAACGCTCGGCTTTACCGTTGGCGGGCGCTCGTTCTCGTTCAGGCCCGTGTATCAGGCGCTGTTCTTTGTGCTGTACGTAGGTTTCGGGCTGGGAATGTGGTTCGTTTACGAAATAGGCTTTTCCCTTGCGGACGCGCACGGCAGACTTACCGACAGGAGAAGAAAGATAAAACTCGATAAATTCGCGCTGGAAGCGGCGCTTGACGGAAGGAGCATCGAAGAACCTATGAATAACGACGCGGGAATAAAACTTGAACTCAAACATTTTTCCAAAAAGTATTCCACAAGCAAAGTTTACGCCGTTTCGGACGCAAGTTTTGAAGTGCGCGGCGGTGAAATTTTCGGCTTTCTCGGACCGAACGGCGCCGGCAAATCGACCATAATCAAAAGCATCGTAGGTATTCAGCCGATAACCGAGGGCGCGATAGAAGTATGCGGGTACGATTGCGAAAAACAACCCGTTCAGGCAAAGCGTCTTATCGGTTACGTGCCCGATCATTACGCGCTTTACGAAAAACTTACCGGCCGCGAATATATCAACTATATAGCGGATATATACAACGTCAGTAAAGAAGACAGGACCGAGCGTATAGAACGCCATATCAAAATGTTCGAACTCCAAGGCTCTATCGATAACCCGATAAAAACTTACAGCCACGGTATGAAACAGAAGATAACCATCATGGCGGCGCTCGTTCACGATCCCAAACTGTGGATACTTGACGAGCCCCTCACCGGTCTCGATCCCAACAGTATTTTTCAGGTAAAGGAGTGTATGCGCCAGCACGCCGAAGCGGGCAACATAGTGTTTTTTTCCAGCCACATTATCGACGTGGTAGAGAGGATTTGCGACCGTATCACCATAATAAAAAAAGGTAAAATTTTAGTGACGCGCGACGTTGCCGATATAGAAAAGGAATGTCCGCTTGAAGAATACTATCTCAGAATGATAAACGGGGAGAACGGGCAGAAATGAGAGAATTGAAAGCGCTTGTTCTGATGCAGTTGAAAGACAAGCTGGATTTCGGTTTTGCTAAAACCAAAAAAACGCTTATAAGAAAAATCGTGCTCACCGTGCTCAAATTCGTCGTCGTTGCGGCGGCGGCTTTCGTGTTGAGATATTTTCTCGGCATTTTTATGTTTTACAATTCGGATACGCCTAAAATAATGATAGTTTTGGTTACTTTCCTTTTGGGCATTTCGTGTATAACGTGTACGGTCGGGTTGGTAAAATCGCTTTACTTTGCCGAAGATAACAAAGTGCTGATAACCATGCCCGCGGAAAACAACGTTATTTTTCTTTCAAAATTGATAGTTTATTATTTCTACGAACTGTCGAAAGAATATTTTCTGGTAGTTCCCGTGCTTTTGGGCGTGGGAATGAACAGCCTTAATATCCTTACGTTCTGGTTTATTCCGTGGATGCTCTTCGTGTTTCTGTTCGTGCCGGCCGTGCCGGTTCTTATAGGCGCGCTTTTATCCATACCCGCGCTGTATATAGCCAGGTTTGCCGGGCGTTATCCCGTATTTAAGGTCGTTTTATTCGTAGTTGTCGCGGGCGCGCTCGTGTGGGCGCTTGCGGTGATAATAGGTATGCTGCCCGAAAATATCGACCTTATAAATCAAGGCGGAACGGTATTGAGAAACATCAAAAACTTTCTTTTAACGTTTGAAAGGACCGTGGTTCCGGCGTCTCTGCTCGTTTATCTTATAACGGGGCAAAGAAGGGCGGATCTCACTTATAACGTTTTTGCGGGAAGAACGTTTTTGATATTTGCCGGTCTGCTTGCGGTTACTGCCGTTCTTATAGGAATAGTTTTTCTCGTTTCCCGCCCGCTTTTTTTCGGAATGATGAGTAAATCTTTCGAGTTTGAAAAGAAATCGGTGGATCGTGAAAAATTGAACCGTAAGCACGGAAGAATGTTCGCGTTTTTATATAAAGAGTTCAAGTTGTGCATAATAAACGAAGAAGTGTCGTTGCCGTTCGTAGCGGTGTACGTTGCGGTGCCGCTTCTGATATTTTTGCTTAATAAATTATACTTCGCCATGGATACTAGGCTTAAAGGCCAGATTATGACGTACGCTTTCAACCTGCTTATAATGCTTTTGCCCATGCTTGCCGGCAACGCCGTTATAGCCACGCTTTTCAGTAAGGAAGGCCGCGCGGGCTACGTTAAAAAGACTAAACCGATAGATATTATGATGCCCATATTCGCAAAACTTTTCTTCTTTATGGCGCTGTCGGTTCCGTCGATAGCGGCAACGGCGGCGGTTTTCGGAAGTTTCGTTCACGAAGTTTTCAGGTGGTACGATATAGCGTTGCTCGGAATGATGCTTTTACTATTTCAATACGGGCATATAATGTTCAGCGCGCTGCTCGATATAATGCGCCCGCAAAACGAACAGTACGCCACCGTGGGCGATAACGTTCAAAACCCCAACGAAACGGTTTCCACAATAGCGGCGTTCGTTATAAGCGCCTTAACCGCGGGTTTCGGATACGTTCTTTTCAGCGAAGTAACGCTTTCCACCGGTACGGTAACTTTGGCAATGCTTAAACTTTTCGGTATAGCGGCGGTGTTTTTCGTAGCCGTAACCGTGCTGTTCGTAAGATGCATACGCGCGTATTATTATGAGAAATAGGGGGCTTTTATGAAAAAATCCGTAATTCTTATAATAGCGATAGTATATCTCGGCTCGGTGTTCATAGTGGGGCTGCTCGGAATAAGAATGGGGCTTTACAACAAAACCGTTTATACCGAGGAAATAATATATTTACCTAACGGAAAGGTAGACGAAACGCTTTCAAACGACTCGCGCGAAGTTTACAGACAGTCTGAAAACGGCGTTATGGAAGTGCGTTATAAACAAAGGCACGAAAACGGGTTCGACGTGTATATAACCGCTCCTTACGAAAACAATCTGTCGTTCGAACTCAAATTCGAGGTCCGGCCGGATAACGTTACGAAACACGGCTTCGATTACGCGTACGACGTAAACAAAACCTATCGCACCGATCCCGAAACGGGCGAGCCCATAGGTAACGGCAACGTTAAATTCACGGTCAACGTCGACGGTAACGCCGTTATAACCTTTATGGATATGGACAAGGCCGAAGAGACGTTCGACGTTCGCGTTACCCCTTCGGACGGGGCGAACGTCAACCTTATCGTCAGGATAAACGTCAAGAAACGAACAACGTAAAAAGAGAGTAAAAATATAAACTTTTCTTTTTAAGGAGGTAAAAAATGAAAAAATTGATTTCTCTGCTTCTCTGCCTCGCGCTTTCCGCGGGTATATTCATTACCGCCGCGGGCTGCGAGAAAACCACTGATCCCGGAAGTGATTCCGAACAGGGATCTTCCGTTTCCGCACCCGACGACAGCTCCGGAGATAACGACCGGAACGTGTTTATAAGCGGCGCCGTTCAACTTCCCTCAAACGTTATCGCTTATCAGGGTAATTCTTCCGTTAAAGATAACGATCCGGCGCCCGATCCCAGATACCGCCAAACGGAGTTTTTCGTTACCGGCCGTTCCTACGTTGTTGGCGACGATAACGCCTTCCGCTTCAAACCGCAGGTAAACTTCGTAGACGATCTCGATCTTCCCGCGGCAGCTCCCGCCGACTGGACTTACGGTTATACTCTCGAAGTAAAAGAGGGCAACGCCTTCGTTCCCGCCGACGAAACCTATTTCGACAGCGTAAATAACGTTACCTGCGAATTCGATTTTTCCGACGCGGCAAAAGGTAAAACCGTGCGCCTTTCCGTAACGCCGGACGGGCTTACCGCCGCGCAGGAAGAAAATATAGCCAACTACACGGCGTCGTTCGAGTTTAACGTGGTTGACGGTTATAACGTTTACAGCGCCAAAGAAATGGCGTATATGTCCAACTCTCCGGCCGCTATCGCGGGTGACGGATCTCTCAAAGGCAATAAGCCCGGCGATCATAACGAAGCGCAGGCCGGCTGGAAGGCCGTTCGCGACGAAAACGGTCTGACGCTCAACCCGACCGACGTTAAGGCGCTTATTCTGCACGAAAACATAACCGTTACAACGGCGGATATTGCTCAATCCATGCTGATATCGGCGGAAGAGGTTGCCGGCGATCCCAACGCGGAATTTCTCACCGGTTCCCTTCGCGATTATTCGCATATCGGCGTATATCACAGAGTAATCGCCCCCGGCGATCAATTCGTTATAGAGGGTAATTATTTCACGCTTGACGCGCAGGCCATTCCCGTAACGTACGACCACACCGGCCTCGGCCAGAATATCCGCTTCAATGATGACGGCAGCGTTGAAGAAAGCGGAGTTATAAGCCACATACAGCTGTTCTTCTTTGAAACTTTGGAATATTCGCATAAACTCCACGCCATCGGTCTTGAAAAAGACGAACTCAACGATACCGATACCTACGCGGCAATAAGAAATCTCAGCGTAATAGGCAACTCGCCGAGAACGGAAGACAAAGCCGCGCAAGGCGGACTTATCTTTGAAAAGAACGACGGTATTTTCTTTGAGGCAGACAATCTTATTTCAAAGAAGTTTTTCATCACTTTGTTCAGCCAGGGTGAAGGAAGCGGCGTTTACAGAAACGTAAAAGTGTTCGATTCTTATAATTCGCCCGTATTCGTTTGGGGGCAGGAAGACGTTCGCATCAACAATCTTCTCTCCACCAACTCCGGCGGCCCCGGCATTATATGCACTATGTATAAATATGCCGATAGCACTATCGCCCGCTCTCTTTTCCCGCATATAGTCGCAACCGATTGCGTGTTCGATAACCCCGTTACCGGCAACGAAGCCTGGTTCGCTCTCGTAGGGGCTTCCATGCTCGTTCCCCAGGTGCAGATGCTCGATCAGCCTTTGAAAGCCGGAATTAACAGAGGCTTCCTCAAAGACGGCAAGATGAATATTTACGCCATAGTGCTTAACGACAGCGGCTCCAAGTTCCCGACGAACGAGATAGAAGTATACGTTGAGATCAACGGCAACGTTCTCGATTACGGCAACGGCGCTAAAGAGGGCGATAAGTCCAACGCCGGCTCGGGCGTAAACGCCGTCGAGTATTCGGCAACGCTTAACGGAACGCTTGCAACTTACGGCATGGCGGGCGCGCCCGTTATAGAAACTTCGGGCGGCGGGCTTATGTTTATCGACGATACTTTAACCCCGCATTATCCCAACGCCGCGTGGGCGCCGTATCTTGCCCTCGGCAATATGCTCAATCTTTATCAGTATAATTCGGCATTCGGCTTCCTCGGCGTAGCGCTTGAATACTATCCCGCGCAAGCTTAACGGGAAAGCGGTTTTCGCTGAAAAAAAGAACGCCCGCGGTGCGGTTTGTAAAACCGTGCCGCGGGCTTAAAATTACGATAAAATCGATCAGGAATCGTAATCGTAGGCTATTTTGTTTTTCTTTTCGCCTTTAAGGTTCATAATAAACCCGTTTTCTTCCTTGCACCACCGGTTCGGATTTTCCCCGGGAAGATTTCCTAAAATTTCGTTATCTGTAACCGGATACTCTTTAATAACTTCAAGATCGTTTATTTTTATTTGTTGATAAAGAATATCGTCGTCCGCAGATTCGAAGTCTACTTCAAAAGAATTGCTTCTGATTTCGGCTAAAACAATATAACCGGTATCGCCCTTTTTAACGCCGTTTTATATGATTCAATTTTTGAAAGGATTTTCCTGAGGGGGCGCTTCTTTTACGCCGAAAAAGTAACAAACCACCGAAAGCAACACGAGCGCCGTTCCGAAAACGAGGTAATAAACGGGGTAAAACACGAAAAAACTGAAAAATTCCATTGTCAGCCCGTACAAAAAATATTGCCGCGCGCGCTTTTTGGAAAACAGTTCTTTGGGTAAATTTTTCCTTGTTTTTTTAACGGTAAGCGGCTCTTTCGTTTCGGGGAAACAGTCGTATTTTTTCATGGCGGGGTAAAGGTGCGCGCCGTCGAGAAGAACTATTCTTCCCGCGAAACGGGCCGTTAAAGCGAATATTTCTTCATTGAAATTCCGCCCGATAACGAGTATTTTTCTGCCCGTTCCCGCCTGTTTGTAAAATTCTATTATCCTGCCCGCGTAAGTTTCGGAAAAAGTGAAATAGTATTTGAGTTCCGTACCCGTTTCGGTTAAGATAATCGTTCCGTTTTCTTCCGAAAAAGGAGTTTCCGATTTTTGCAAAAGTCGCTTAAAATACGCGTTTAAGGCGGTTTCGTCCATTAAAGAGAGCGCGTCAAGGGAAACTTCCATTTGTTCGGCGTCCTTTTTCTTCAAGGCGTAAACGGCGTTTTTTCTTATTGCCGACATACGGAAAATAACCGTGACGAACACGCCCGAAACCGCCGCCGCGGTTATTGCCGCCGACAGATTACGGAAATAATATCTCATAACGGTAAAGACGGATGCGGCCGTAGCGAAAAACACGAAAAAAACGTCCAGCGCGGCCGAAACAGCGGATCTTTTCATATATACCCCTGATTTTTTGATTATATTATTTACCGATTGATAACTTATTAAACTTGTAAATTCGTTAAAAATGTGTTAAAATATTATATTATATGAAAATAGTGCTTTACGGCGGAACTTTCGATCCCGTGCACAGCGAACACGTTAAGCTTGCGCGCGGCGCCCTTAAAGAGCTTTCGCCCGATAAACTGATAGTCTTGCCGTCGTATATACCGCCGCACAAAGCGGCTGCGGCC
>JAGCZN010000078.1 GCA_017959995.1 Clostridia bacterium | reverse complement strand
TGCCGTTCTTGCCCAAACAGGCGGTGATAAGATCCTTATCGGTTACGTAACCGATACCGGAAATCTTCTGCTCGGCTCTACCGAGTTTAGTTACAGAGAAAACAACTTTTTTCATAATGGATTAAACCTCCGAATTTATTGAGCCGTAAGGCCGAACCGAAAAAGTAGCGCGGGACGGTTGGAATTTATTTCTTGAAACACATACAGCGGAAGTCAACGGCTAACGGAAAAATATTGCGTGAAAGAATGTAATCGTTATAGAATAAAGCAATATTTTTCCGCGTTTACTTTCGCGAGGACTGTGCTACAACGGTCGTCCCTTGCGGCGTAAATTCGGAGGGGAAAGGGGTATCGTTACCATTCGACGAAAATATACTTTACTCTATGTATGAAACGTAATGGCGGAATAAATAAAAAATATTAAAAATCGTACGAAAAATTTTTTAATACTGACAGAGATTGTCATATATGGTGTCGTATAATAGGTGCAGAAAACTAAAAAAGGGGGAGTTTATGGACTTAATACCACTTACAAAAGAGGAAGAGAGGTTACTTTTCTTCGACGAAATTCAACCGCCGAAAGAGTTGTATTATAAGATTTACCATGACGGCGGGCATTACGTGGGAACGCTTTGTACCGTTTCTCAAAAGAAACACAAGCGCACCCGCAAACCTAACGAGGCTATAGACGAATTGTTCGATAGCCTTTATTATAATGGGTTGAAAAGTGGCCTAAAACGCAGATATTTAACGAATTTCATACGAGAAGGTATTTTGGAAATGTACCCTGATTATCTCGAAGTTGACGAGTTTATTAAGGATAAGATGAAGAAAAAGTAACACAATATCCACGTCAGGACGAAACGTTTTAAGAGAAAAGCGTATCTTAACCACTGGAACTATTTTGTAACTTTTACATACGACGACAATAAGCAATCCGAGGAAAGTTTCAGAAAGAAGTTGCGTAAATGCCTTTCAAACTTGCACACTCGTCACGGTTGGAAATATATGGGGATATTCGAGCGCGCGCCGGAAAGCGGACGTTTGCATTTCCACGGATTGTTATATGTTCCGGACGGTGAGATGGTGGGGAAAATATTCGAAAAGAGGGACTTTTCTACCGCTCAACATAAAATGCAAGTTACACATAGTAACGAATTTTTCGAGGGAACGTTCGGCAGAAACGATTTCGAGTACATAGACGAAATACTCGTGAGAAAAACCGGTAACATAAACTACATATTAAAATATATGTCTAAAACAAACGAGAAGGTAGTTTACAGCCGCGGACTGCCCGCGGAAGTTTGCAAGAAAGTACATAAGGATAATATAGCCGGAGAATATTTCGATTTCGTAACGAAGTACGTGTTCTGCGATGACGTGATAGAATGGGAAACGGACGTGGCGCATTACGTTCCGAAACAGATGAACATATACGATATTCTATGTCACCAACGGGCATGGGTATAGAGTAAGAAATACAACTTAACAACAATAAAAAACGCCTTTAACATTAGATAAAGACGACTTTTGTGATTCAACGAAACAAAGAAAGGGAAATAAAAAGCGAAAGCGCGGCGGGTTTACAAGCGGATAAGCGTAAACCGCCGCGCCGATTTTTACCTTTCGAACGCTTTCGCATAGTGTTTTTCAGTCAGATCTGTCTGTTCGGCGGCACCTTGTACGGCGGCGCGCCAGCGCCTCCGCTCGTTATAATACAAGGTGTCGTGCTATACTCTTTCGTGCTTTAATAAGTCTCCGATATAACGGCTTTAAGTTGGTATTCTTCGGAAAAATCGGTGTAACCTCTATCAACTCTCGATGCTTTTACGTCTTTATCGGCCTCGTGTCCGTCCCACAGCATTACTACTTCGGGATTGACGCCGCATTCTTTGCAACGCGTAATGAAAGTATAACGAAGTTCGTGAGGGTGGTGGTTAGGAAACTGTCTTCGCATGGTTGAGGCTATCGTTCGCTGTTTAGTGTTGCGGGCTTTTTCGAAATCGATGAAAGGCAATATTTCTTTTACCATAGGCGTAAACGGGATTCTACGCAGTACCATATCTCTACCCATACGCTCGTATAATATGTTCTATCATTTGAAACGTTATAAAAAACCGAGAAATACGAATTTTACATGATTTTGAAGGGTGGATTTATCGTTAATAATTCCCGTATTTTTACCGGATTTGGAAATTTGACAAAAAAAGAAATTGTGTAAAAATCCTAAACAACTTGTGTTTTTTTCCTATTGACTTATCATTCGTTTGGGTTTATGATTAAAATGCCTTGAAAGGCATATAAAATAAAAGGGGGTACCCGAATTTGAAAAAGATCATTTTGGCAATGCTTTGTTGCTGCCTGATCCTTTTCGGTTCGTTCGGCGCGGCGTGCGCTTTGTTTGAGAAGAACGAACCCGAAAAACAGACGGAAGCGAGCATAGATTTTACCGAGAAAGACTGGGTAAATCAAAAAGGCGAATGGAAATTTAAGGATAAGATCCTCACGCAGACGGCAGAGGGAAACGCCAACCGCATTCTCCTCAACAAGGTCGAAGATCAGAACTATCTCGAAGTGAGCGTTGACGTAAAATTTTCTTCTTCCTCTATAGAGGGCGGCATAGAATTCCGAGCCGATTACGTTTTCGATAACACGCAGAAACTTGCTTTCGTTATCAACAAGGAAACGAACGTGGCGGGCGTATATTATCTCTCCGCGGCGAGGAGCGTAGCGGACAGAAAACCGTTTACGGTGAAGACCGAAAAGTGGTACAATCTGCGCGTGAAATTGTCCGGCGTCAACGCCGAATTTTATATTGACGGAACGTTGTGGCAGACGCGTAACGATATTTCCCTGAAGAAAAACAGCCCGTATATCGCGCTTATAACGAACGACGGGGGCGTTTCCTTCAGGAATTTTTCATACGATACGAAAGCGGACGAAAGTTATTCCTGGCAGGAACTTGTAGCCGCGGCGAACGTTGAAAAATCCGGTTACGATAGATTTAATTCATCTAAATTCGAATATCCTTATATAGGTCTTGGCAGAACCACGATGCTCGTAAACCCCTACGGTTTTATCGACAGGGAAGCGAATAGACCGGGGCAGACTTCTTATGTATATAAAAACGATCCCGCGCTGATATACGATTACTGGTGGGACGACACAATAAAAGTAACGCCGTTTACGTTCGGCGGCGGCTATACGGTAAACGGCAGAGTTTACGACGGAAAAGTTACCGACGACGGCAAGACCGCTTATTCTCAACTTATTGACGTTTCGACGGGTAAACTAACCACGTCGCTTACGCTTGATGTAAACGGCAAATACGTCAATTCCGTAAGGGAAACGGTAGTGGATAAAAACGGTGTAGTCGCGTATAAAATAACTAACGACGCTACATACGATTTCGTGTTCGACGTTGAAACCGAAAAAGGTTTCGGTAAAGGAGTTTATACCGCTATAGACGGCGGATTCGTGATAGAGAGCGTTTTGAGAAAAGACGCCCAAAACAAAGGTTATCTCGCGATTCGCGCCGTTTCCGAAAACGGATTTACCGTTGACGCGGAGAACGGAACCATAACCTTCAAGGCAACTCAAAAACCGATTTATATATATCTTTCGCCTTCGTCCACGCTGGACGAGGGGACAGGAGCGAAGGCCGCGGCAACCGAGAGAGCGAAAGCCGCCGACTTTAACACCGCCGTTGCGGAAGGCGAGGAAATTTACGGCGATATATATTCGCGTTCGCAAATATCGATTCCCGATAAAGGCATGGGAGTGTGGTATGTACGCTCGCTGTTCTATAACGTCGTTTCAATGTACGGCGCGCGCGTTCCCGTCGGGTGCTACGGAAGCAACCCGGACGGTTTCTTCGGCAACGTGTGTTTCGAATTCGATATAATGTTCCAGCAACTTGCAATGCTCTATCTTAACCAGACGGAACTTTCCGGCAGTACGGTTGACTGGATAAAGAATATTAAGGAAAAGGCTAACGAATTTGCCGCCAACGGCTATACCGACCGTTACGGAAATACTCTTCCCGAACTTATCGATAACGGTTATCTGTTCGCTTGGCTTATGGGATACGACGGATCGCCCGCGCATGGCGAAGAAGTGGGGCATGAACGCGGTTGGATGAGTTTGTTCTCCGGCGCAAACGTCGCTCTCGCGGTTCTGAAGCAAGCCGAATACACCGACGGCGATCTCGCCGAGGCGAAGGATATTCTGGCAGGTCAACTCCGCGTGTTGTTGTCTTTCTTCGAATATTCCGAGGATCACGACTGGTACTGGCATAAAGGCGTGTGGACGGGTTCCGGCAACAACTATTCCAAAGGCGACGGAAACCAGAACGCCGCGGCGGTTTATTCCATATATACGTTACGCAAAATTTACGAAAAAGAGCCTACTCTCTTCACGGCAGAGGAAGTAAGCGAACTCGAAGGGTGGGAAGCCATGCTCGATAAAATGTGGCCTGCCGCTTACTATAACACCTGGCACCACATAGGCGTAGGCGGAGATTTCATACCCACGTCCATGAGCCTTACCGACAGCGTTGACAGTTTCGCCGGAATATTCCCGATGATACTCGCCTGGTATAATATTTACGATTACGACCTTGACGAAGTGCCGCTCACCGCAGTAGGTTATGAAAGCAGTTTCAATTACTTTTTCAACAGTTGCTGGTCGGCTTTCATCGCCGCGAGAGCGGGACAGGCGGAACTTGCCGAGGATATCGCAAAATACGTATTGAACCCCATATGCCTTTACGACGACGCATATTTCTGTGAAAACGCCGCCGACGGCGAGGATTATAAACGTGCGCCCGAAACAGGCGCTCACGGCGCTTACCTTATGGCGGTTTCCGCTATGATGTTCGACGGAGAGAGCGAGGAAGTTATAAAGATATTCCCCGCTATAACTGAAGAATGGCAGAATGCCGGCGTAAGTTTTGGCAAATATCTCGCCACGGGTAATATCGAGGTATCTGCGGAATTTACCGACGAAAAAACCACGGTCAAACTCGTCAATAAATCCGATGTACAGGTAACGAGAAAAGTTCTCGTTCGCGTAGCGAAAGGAAGCGGAGCGGCGGTTTATAACGGAACGGAATACGCCTTGAAGGGCGGCTGTTTTGTTGAAATACCCGTTACGTTATCCGCGGGAGAAACGTTTGAAGCGGAAGTCAGGGGAATCGAAAAAGACGTTGAAATTTCTTCTTTCCACGCCATTCTCCCTATGGACGGATCCAATCAGATACGCCTTGAAAACGTTATTTTCGAATGGTCGCGTTCGGATACGGCGGCGGGATACGAACTTGTTATTTCGGAAAACGCCGATCTTTCCGCTCCTTTATACGATATAGATATGGGGCAGAGAACTTTCCTGTATCCCACCGTATCGCGCGATCGCATCGACCTTGAAGAAGGCAAAACCTATTACTGGGCGGCTTACGGCGTAAACGGCAAAAACAGGAAGATAATGGATGACGGCATATGTTCGTTCGCCGTTCGCGTCGTATCGTTCAACCGTTTCGGTTATACTTTTGAAAACAAGGGCGACGTCGCTCTCACCGAAAACGGACTTAAACTATCCGCCCCTGCCGGCGCGAACGACACTTCCAACGTAGTGCTTGTTGCTCCCGGTGCAACTCAATATACGGTCGATCTCGAAATAGAATTCGAGCCGACTAAAAATCACCAGCAATCAGGTATATTGCTGTACGTTACCGAAGCCGATTATCTCAAACTTTCGCGTTCTTATACGAATAACGCCAACGTTATAGATATGAAGTCGTCGTCCGGCAGCTTCTACGCTTCCGTTCCAGACCGCTTTACCGAAAGCACCGTTTATTTCAGACTTGTGGTAACGCAAGGCGTTATTGCGGGATACTTCGGGGTGGACGGAACGAATTACCAGAAACTCGGCGAAATGCCGAACGAATATAACGGAAAGAACGTTTTCGTAGGCGCGTTCGCTTCGGTCTGGTCGAGCGTCAAGGGTACGGTTTCTTACGTCAATAATTTCGCGATCGACACGGAAAATTACGAAATAACCGACGGCGTTACCGTTGTTGACGAAACACTGTTCGGCCTTGCCGGCAGAACGTTCAAAAAGTACGGAGATATAAGCGTTTCCGGAGAGAGCCTCGGTTTTGCGGGCAGCGGAAACGAAGTGGAAATAACCGGCGTTAAAGTATCGCTTGAAGGCAATTACGAAGTTACCGCAAAATACGTTTACGACGGAACGGCGGGTATGCTTATAAAGAACGGCGACGCTTATCAGTTCATACGCGTCACGGGCAATAATTACGAAAGTTACGGCAACATAGAAGGCGCCGGCGGAATAGGTTCCACCGCCATGGGCGAAGCGAACGGCAACATATGGCTTAAAGTTGCCAAAGACGGCGGGTTGTTTGAAACTTATTATTCGCTCGACGGCGAAGAATTTATCAAGGCGTACTCTTACGAATCTTCCGCCTTCGCCGCGTTTGGTTCATACGACGCGTATATCTACGCTACGTCCGGCAGCGTTACCGTAAGCGAGGTTTCCGTAAGGGAAATAATCCACGGCGATCCCGATCCCATCGGTTCGGTATTGAAACCCGTTTCCGCGGTATGGAGCGATGACGCCAACACCGAAATAGCGGGCGGGTATATCACCGCTACGGCTACCGCGGGCGTCTGGGAAGATCAGGCGGCGCAGGCGAGCATAGTGTTGAACGGCCATTATGAAGTGTTCAGTAAAGTTGCTTTGAACAAAGGAATTGCGGGCATCAAAATAAGCGCCGACGGCAATTATCAGTTCATACGAATAGGTAACGGCAAATATGCAAGTTACGGCAATATAGAAAGCGCGGGCGGCGTAGGCGATACGCCCGTGGATACCGACGGTAAGACGATAGCGCTTAAAATTTTAAGAAAAGCCGCCTTGTTCGAAACTTATTACTCACTCGACGGCGGAGAAAACTGGACTAAAGTTTACGGCTTTGAAAGCGAAAACTTTGCGGATCTCACCGAATACACGGTTTCTCTTTACGCAATACAGGGCGCCACGGCGGTATTCTACGGCACTTATGTAAGAGAATTTTGTAAATCTTACGCGGCGGCTTACGAACCCGAATACGCCTATACGGAAGGCGCTTCCGGAACTGACGGAACGTTCTCAGTCACTTCTTCCGCAGGAGTATGGGAAGACGGCGCTTCCGCGGTTAAATTCGATACGGAAGGCGCGTTCGTAGTAACGGCAAAGGCATCCTACTCGAACGGAATTGCAGGCATAATGATAAAAACCGACGATGGCGCTTACCAGTTCATACGGGCAAGCCAAACGCATTACGCAAGTTACGGCAATATAGAAGGCGCGGGCGGAATAGGCGATACCGCCTATTCGGGCAACGAAGGCGTCGTTTGGTACAGAATACACAAGAACGGCAGTTTGTTCGAAACGTATTATTCGCTTGACGGCTCCGCTTTTACTAAAGTTTACGGCTACGAGAGCGAGGCGTTCTCCGATGTCACCGCTTGCACCGTTTATCTTTACGGTATTCAGGGCGCCGCGGTAACGTTCGACAGCGTGACCGTTGAAAAATATGTTTATCAAACGGTCGGAATAACGGATACGACGCCCGCCCCCGAACTTCCGGACGATACCGATCCCGAAGAACCTATCGAAAAAGGTGTTTGGAAGGCGACGGGCGAAACGACTTACGAAAACGGCGTTGCTACCGTGCAGAACGGCGGCAGCGAGGACAGCGAAAACTACCTCGGCATAACGCTCGAAGGCGACTATACGGTAACGGCGAAAGTCAGCGGAATACATTACATAGGAATGCAACTCCGCACTAACACGGGATATATGTTCATTCGCCTGAACGTAGCGGGCAAAAATTATTGCAGTTACGGCAACATAGAGGGCGCGGGCGGAATAGGCGATACGGCGTTCGAACCTACGGACAATATGTATCTCCGCATAGTCAAAAACGGCACGCTGTTTGAAACGTATTACTCGCTCGACGGCGGCGTTACGTACAACAAAGTGTATTCTTACACATCGGATAAATTCGCGTTCACGGAATACGAAGTAAGGTTATACAGCATAGGTCAACCCGCCACGTTCTCCGATATCTCGGTTGAAAAAGCGTAAAAAAGAGGGGAGCGATCAATCTTTTCGCTCCCCGCGGTATTGCGCCGGCGTTTTGCCGGTAACGCCTTTGAACAATCGGTAAAAACTTTTCGTGTCGTTCATGCCTATTTTTTCCATGATGGCAAGAACGGAAAGATCTGTGGTTATAAGAAGGTCACACGCGGTTTCCACGCGTTTTTGGCGGATAAATTGATTCAGCGTGATGCCCTTCTTTTGCTTGAACAGGTTACGGAAATATCTCGGGCTGTAGAAAGTGCGCTTGGAAAGCGTGTTCAGGTCGTACTCCATGGTTTCGCTGTTTTCGTTAAGATAATCGAGTACGAGTTGCATCAGTTGCACGGAACTGTTTTCCTGTTCGGGGTTACCGTCTTTAAGGTAATACGCGCGGAATATCTTTATCAGAAGTATCTGCAGATAACTCTTCAGAGTTTCCTGATAACCCGGTCTTGCGTTTTCGTATTCGCGCATCATTTCGGAAAAAATAAAGTTCACGTTGTCGTTGTTCGACGTCAATTCTATTTCCGAAAGACCTCTTGAATCGTAGAACAGCGGAGAGGGGAACAGCATTACTTTCAGCATATGGTTCGGCTCGAGAATGTTAAGTAATTGCTCGTCTACAACGTCCGGCAGGAACATACAGTTTATCCATTTAAGGGTGGTGTTCGGTTTCGGTTCGTAGGTGTGCATGCTTCTCGGCGTGAGAAACAATAAGTCGTTCTTGCGGATAGCCGTTCGCTGTTCGTTGAGAATGTGATAGCCCGAACCTTCGGTTATATAGGCAATTTCAAAAAAGTCGTGCTTATGCTCGCTTAAAATGTCCGGTATATAAACCGAATTGCTCATCGCTATGTGTTCGCCGGGGCGAAACAAATCTTTATAACTGAAAAACATGATTATATTATACGAAATCCGTAAGGGTTTGTCAATGTTTTTAGGAATTTTGCCTGAAACGGAAATATATTCAAAAACCTAAACGACGGATATCCGTCGAATAAAAATAAAAAAGGAGAAAATTTATGAAAACAATGTTCAGAAAATTACTCGCTGCATTTCTATGTGTGAGTTTTCTCGCGCTGGGGGCCTCGTGCGATGGCAAAACGCCTTCTTCCGGAAACAAAGAATATGCCGGCACAAACATCGAACTTCTTCACTTCTGGGTGGACGCGCAAGATACGCTTGAAGAAATCGCCGATAACTTCTACGACGAAACCGGAATTGAAGTTGAAGTAGTGTTCTCGCCGGTCGCATCGCACCTTACCGACCTGACCACGAGAATACAGACCGACGATATTCCCGAAGTTTTCACTATGTGGCCGGGCCCGACCGTTCCGCCGTATATCGAAAGCGGCGCTCTCGCGGAACTTACCGATTGCGAATGGGTAAAGAGAGTCGATCAAAGTACGCTCGATCAATGTATATACAGCCAGAGCGGGGAACTTTACATCGCCCCCGTCAACACGGCGTTTATGGGACTTGCGTATAACGAACAGGTTTTCGCGCGCAATAACCTTACCGTTCCGAAAAACATGGCTGAATTCGAGCAGATACTTGACACGCTCAAAGCGGATACGCAAATTGTATACCCTATTATAATGGGCAGCGACTGTCTCGCAAACTATGTTTATCTTTCGGCTCTTTCGAATCTTTACCAGAAAATGCCGGACTTCAACGAACAGGTGAATGCCGGCACCACCACTTTCGCTAACGAGGCGATGACCGCCGTTTACGAAAAGATATATATCGATTGGGCGGAAAAGGGTTATTACAATTACGATACCGCAGTTTCTACCGACCGTATGAGTAAGGCGGCGATAGAATTTCTTGACGGCAACGCCGGCATCATGCGTATAGGCGGTTGGGATATATCCATTCTCGAAGAACTTAACGAAAAACACACCACATACAAAATGTTCCCGTTCCCCGCGGAGGACAACGCCGGCTCCGTACTCGCCGCGGCAGGTGAGGCGTTTGCTGTAAGCGGTACCGCCACGGGTAAGAAAAAGGAAGCGGCAATGCTTTTCCTCGACTATCTTATGAAGGCTGAAAACAACGCGAAAATATGCAAGGCGATAGACAGCCTTTCGCCGCTCAACGACGTTTCCGTCGATGCCGATCCCATATTCGCGTCCCTTCAGAACTATCTCGATCAACCCACTAAAGGGTGGAACACCTGGCCGGTAGCTGTTCAGAATAAACTCGGTGACGCGGCGGATATATTTGCCGCAAAGACTCTTGAAGCGAAAAAGTCGGCGCTCGCTTCGTTCCTTAATAATATGCAGACTATCTGGATGGAAACGCTTGAAAATTAAAATACTGTCGCAGTATTTCCGCTCCGCCCTTTTTCGGGCGGGGCGGAAAGAATATAATACATAGAGGATAATTA
>JAGCZN010000077.1 GCA_017959995.1 Clostridia bacterium | reverse complement strand
GTTTTGATAAATGCGGATAAAGGGCGGATATTTACGCGTGAAGGGGAAATTTTCCCCGATAGCGCCATAAGAAAAAGAATATCTGAAATCGTTTGCGACGCATACGCGAGCCGCGGAGTTCTGGATAAGAAAGGCAGACATATCATAGATTTGAAGAAATATACGGTGGGGCCGCATTACAGCGTAAATTTACTTCTCGGTGACAGAACGGGCTGTTACGAGCCGCTTTTCACTACACCCAAAAGCGCGGTTGACGAGTTCGGTCGCGGAAGTTTCCGTGCGGGCGGGGCACGGCAGGTTCTCGCAACGCGTTATACTATAAACGTCGGCGAAAACGGAGAGCCGGTAAACAGACAGTTTTACGTTACGGAAAACGGCAAGCAGATTTTTTATTCCGCTAACGCAAACGATAACGTAAAAAAGGCGTATTGCATTCATTCCGTAAATAAAACGGAAATAGTTTATTATACGTATTGCGGACTTAAAATCAAGAGGACGATATTTATTCTCCCGCAAGAAAAGGGTAATCCCTGCGCGGTGGAAATACAGAAAGTAGAGATAAAAAACACCCTAAATCGCGCAAGAACGCTTAAAATCACCTTTACGGGGGCGTTCGGCATAAGTCCGCCGATGACAACCGTAAACGATGTGGTTTATGCGAACGTCGTGCATCAGAGCGAACTTTTTTATAAAGAGGGAAAGCCCGTTGCCGCGGCGATAAATTATAAAGACGAAAATTTACAGAACTTCAAACAATTTGCCGCTGTTTTTTCATGCGGCGACGCGTTTGACGAATACTGTTTTGACAATAACGAATTTTTCGGAAAAGGCAACCTGTATTATCCGGAGGGGCTTTCAAAACTTCCGTGCAGGCACAATACGAAGAACGCATGGTTTTTCGCGCTGGCAAAAAACGTGGAAATTCCGCCCTGTGAAAGTGCGGAAATAATTTCCGCCGCGGGAATTTCGGAAGCCTACGGCGGCGATCCCTCGGAAGTTTTCAACGCGGAAATAGGTGCGTTTATTGAAAAATTATCGTTGAGCGGTTACGTTGATAAGGCGCTTAAAAGAGCGGAGAGTAAGATAAAGGCTTACAATTCGCACGTTACGCCTCTCACGGGCGATAGCGCGTTCAACGCATACGTAAAAAACAATTTGCCTTTTCAGGTACTTTACCAGACATTTGTTTCAAGGTCCTTCGCCTGGACGCAGAAAGCATACAGAGAAACGGGTTTCCGCGAAATACAGGATATTTACGCGTCTATGAGTTATATGGTAGCGTCGGGCAAACGCCGGTTGGTGGCGGAACTTATTTCCAAATGGGCGGAAAACGTATTTGAAATGGGGTACGCTTACCACGATTTCACGTGGGTAGGGAAAGAACCCGGCGATTGCAGCGACGATCAACTCTGGCTCGTTCAGGCCGTTTACAGATACGTGAATGCGTCCGGTGATTACGGGTTTCTGCGCCGCAAATTCCGCGTTGCCGGTTGTCAGAAAAAGCGCAGGCTCATTGATACACTGAAAGAAATTTTAAGATACAGCGGGAAAATATCGGTCGGCGCCCACGGACTTCCGTTACTTGATAAAGCCGATTGGAACGACACGTTGAGAATGGACAAAACCGTTCTGAAAGGCCCCGCGAAAGAAGCCGCGTACAATCGTCAACTTTCAGAGAACGGGCAGGAGTACGGTGTTCCGTTTGAAAACAGTATGTCGGAAAGCGTTATGAACGCTTGCCTGTTGAAGATCGCGGCAGACGAAACGTGCGAGATGGCCTCAAAGATCGGAGAGCAAGAAACGGCCTTTTTCGCGAGGGAAATTGCAAAAGACACGGAAAAGAGCCTGAACGAAAACTGCTGGAAAGATAATTTTTACGCTCGCGTTCTCATAAACGACGAACGTAGGGGGAATTATCCTTACGTTGGGGCGAAAGGAGACGGGCTCGCCCTCGAACACGGAAAGAGCGGAACGTATTTTCTCAACTGTTTCTCATGGCCGATACTCGCAGGAGTTGCCGACGAGGAAAAAATATCCGATATGATCGCCGTTTTGGAAAAGGAGTTGAAGTGTGTTGCGGGTTTCAAATTATGTACGCTCGTGGCGTTCGATAAACTTTTTGACAGTACAGGCACGTCTCTGTATTTTCCCGGAGACAGGGAGAACGGCGGAGTTTTCAAACACGCCGAGATGATGGCCGTAACCGCTATGCTTAAAGCGGCAAAAAAGGTCGGGAACGTTAAATTGAGGGAAAAACTCGTGGAACTCGCAACATATGCGCTCGATAAAACTTACCCGTACAAAACTATGGAAAATCCGTTTATAACCAAGGGGAATCCGCGGTTTTGCACGCAGTACAACAACAGCATCACGGGCGAAAATATCGGGCCGATACTTTCGGGAACGGCATCATGGCTGACACTTGCGGTAAGAGAGTTTTTCGGAATAACGGAAACGGCTGAAAAAATAAACGTAGAACCCGTACTTTTGAAAACCGCCGAACCGCTTGAATATTCCGTTAAAGCCGGCCGCACGCGTCTGCATGTGAAAATAGAGAGCGAAAGCGGCGAGCGCGTCATAACGGAAAAGGCCAAAATCACCGTAAACGGAAAAGAGCAGCCGTCTGCGTCGATAGATAAAGACGGCGGCATTTACGATATTTCAATAAAATTATAAAGAGGAAAATATGAAATTTACAAACGGAGAATGGCTTATGAAAGAAGGCGTAACCGTTTACGATTGCGCGCAGATAAGAGAAGCGAAAGTAATTGAAAACGGTTCCGCTCTGTATCTTTACGC
>JAGCZN010000076.1 GCA_017959995.1 Clostridia bacterium | reverse complement strand
AAGGCTATGAATTATATGCTTGAAACGCTTGACGGAAAAAACGGAATCCTCGTTATTTCGGATCCGAGAAATCAGGCGGTCGCGGGAGCGGGCAAATCGGTGTCCTCAAATTACTGGGACGCTCTTACCGCTTTCGGATATATTTCGTCTTACGAAAACATTTTCTTCTATTCCGCGGTAAAAGCCTATGCCGACATTCTGGAATATTACGGAACCGACGCGACGTATTATCGCGCCCTTGCTGAAACGATAAAGACGAAATTCAACGATACCTTCTGGGACAGGGTGAAAAAACGTTATATTACTTCGATAAACGCAAAGGGCGTAAGGCTTGATTTCGGCCTAACGTTCGTAAACTTCATGGCGGTAGCCGCGGGCCTTGCCGACGACGTGAGAACGGAAGCCATATATTCGTGGATAAACGGCGACAGAATAATAGAGGGCGACACATCTACAGGTCCCGATATATACGGACATTTCGGTTATTCCGCTCGCAGCAACACTGTAGACGTATCTACCGTGATCGATGAAAAAGGCGGATGGTACTGGTGGTATAATTCGGAAACGATGTCGCCTGCCGCAGGGCTCGGGGCATACGGCAACCAGATGCAGAACGGCGGAACTATATTCTATACCGAATATTACGACATCATGGGGCGTTATACGATCGATGCAGACGACGCCTTCGGCCGTTTTTCGGTAATAATGAAGGAATTCCACAAGGATTCTCTCCGCCGTAATTCCCGCACGGT
Organism: Clostridia bacterium; assembly: GCA_017959995.1. Lineage (GTDB taxonomy): Bacteria > Bacillota > Clostridia > Christensenellales > Borkfalkiaceae > RGIG3732. The sequence continues at coordinate 2,829 of JAGCZN010000076.1, read as the reverse complement.
TTACGGCGAATATATGGAAGGCGTGCTTGGCGAATTCCCGGAAAGCGGTCTTGTACCTTATACTTTTGTATGCGGGCTTATGGGGTTAAACGTAACGAATAAAGGCCTTGAAATATCGGCAAATCTTCCTTCCTGCATGGATTATGCCGGCGTTTCCGTTTACGGTTACGGCAATCGTACGTATTCGATAAGGGTTGACAGGGGTGTGAATAAACCGAAAGTCGAGAAGTATTCCGACGGAACTTTTTACGTTATCCTGCCCGCGGGTACAACGTATTATATCACTCCCGACAACAGACTTATAGAGGGGTAAAATTATGAGAAAAATACATCGGACTATTCCCGTTCTCTTTAAGCCGCGCGGGTGGATCGTTGAAGAAACGGAATATAGCGAAAGCACAAACAAACTGAACGAAACGATATTTACTGCGGCAAACGGGTATTTAGGGGTGAGAGGTTTTTTCGAGGAAGGTTTTTACGGCTCTCCTTCCGAAAGCGATCCTTCCGTAATGATAAACGGGATTTACGAGTATTATCCTTATCGTCATATATGGCGCAGACCGGGATTTCCCGAGAGGTTCCATTCTATAATAAACAACGTCAATCCCATAGAAATATTCGTTTACGTAAACGGAGAAAAGGTTTCGCTCGGCGGTAACGTTTCAGGTTATTCCCGCGCGCTCGATATGAAAAGGGGCGTGGTTACGAGAAGTTTTGACTATACTACGCATTCGGGAGAAGTTTGTTCCCTGAAATATACGCGGTGCGCTTCGCAAACCGAAAAGCACCTGCTGTTGACGCGAGTAGAGATCGAAGCCCCCGCGGGAGCCGAAGTGGAAATACGTACTTTATTGCGGCCGATCGGCGGGATGTCCGCCTCAAAAAAAGAGGAGATCGGTTCCGATATGCCGTATCCCGTCACGCTCGATTACGTCAAGTCTTATGGCGACGAAGGGGTTATCGATTATTCCACCAAAGAGAGCAAATTCGGCATTGCCTGCGCCGTTTCGGAAAACTGCTCAATAGCGGCGAAAACGATTGAAAACGGCGATAATGAATTTTCCACCCGCTATAAAGAGGTCTCTTCCGGAAAACGTATCGTTTACGACCGTTTCTCCGTATTCGTAACCTCGCGCGATCGTTCGGATTACGCTGCAAAAGCCCTGCAAATCGCACGGGAATCCAAAAAAGCGGGGTTTGCCGATCTCCTGAAAAAGAGCGAGAGTTATTGGTTTGAGTACTGGGATACTTCCGATATACAAATCGATGACGACGTTCTTATAAATCAGGGAATCCGCTTCGGGCTATATATGATCAATCAATCCGCGGGGAAGGACGGGAAAACGAATATTTCCGCCAACGGGCTTACCGGTACGGCGTACTCCGGCCACACTTTTTGGGATACGGAAATTTTTATGACGCCTATGTTTCTTTACAGCCATCCGGAGATAGTGCGGCAACTGCTTATTTATCGCTACAATATATTACCTAAGGCAAAAGAACGCGCGATGCAGATGGACGACGTCGGCGCGCTTTACAGTTGGAATTCCATCAACGGTGAAGAATGCGGCCACGTATTTGAGGCCGCAACCGCTCAATATCACATAAATAACGACGTTTTCTACGCAATATTCAAGTATTACGAAGCGACCGAAGACTGGGATTTTATGGAGAAGTACGGTATAGAGATCCTCGCGGAAACTTCGAAGTGCCTTTCGTACAGAGGAAACTTTATCGAAAGGCGCGGCGGTAAATTCTGCATCAACTGCGTATGCGGACCGGACGAATACAATCCCGTTGTAGATAACAATCTGTACACTAATTTTCTCACTAAAAAACAATTTGAATTCACGCTTGAAATGCTCGCCGAGTTAAAGCGCAAAAACCCCGTAAAACACGCGGAATTGATGGAAAAATGCGAACTCGACGACGCCGATACCGAAAGGATGAAGGCCGCCGCGGAAAACATGTATTTACCGTTTGACGAGGAGAACGGCATCTATATGCAGGACGATAATTTCATTTATAAAGATCCTATAGACGTCGATAAGATTCCGCTTGAAAAACTTCCTTTGCTCACGCATCTTCATCCGTTGAATCTTTGGCGGTATCAGGTATGCAAGCAGGCCGATATAGTGCTGTTGATGTTCCTTGAAAGCCACGAGTTTTCTCCTCAAATGCGTAAAAAGGTCTTTGATTTTTACGAACCGAGAACAATTCACGACAGTTCCCTTTCCGCCGGAATACATTCGATAGTCGCCTGCGATATAGGCTATGAAGACGAGGCTTACGGTTATCTGAAACAGGCTTGCAGAATGGATCTGGATAACGTCAACCGCAATACTTATTTCGGTATCCACGCCGCCTGTATGGGCAGTTGCTGGATGATGATCGTAAACGGTTATGCGGGTATGAGGGTGTACGACGGTAAACTGCATTTCAAGCCGTTTATTCCGAAAAAATGGAGCGGATACGCTTTCAAGATCAAATTCCGCGGTTCGTTGATAAGCGTGCGCATCGGGAAGGACGAAACGGAATACAAACTGCTCGACGGCGAGGGATCTACTTTTTTTGACGGAAACGATGAAATAACGCTTAACGAATCGAATAAATCGAAAATAATAAGGAGAACGACGAATGAAAAAGATCGCGAAAAAAATTAGTATCATATCCGTTATTCTTTTCGCCGTGTGTCTTTCGCCGTTATTTAATATCGGAACGGCCGACGCGGCGGAAGAATATGCGGCTAAACCGGATAGTTATTACGATTTCATTTGCGACTTTACCGACGTTACAGCCATAAACAGGTATTTCCACGCGTATTATCTT